>USDE01000327.1 GCA_900553345.1 uncultured Collinsella sp. | reverse complement strand
CCCCGGTTATGGTCGACGGTAAGCCCTATGTGGTTCCCGCTGAGACCTTCCACCACATCCACTACAAGCAGCCGATCTTTGACGGTGTTGAGGGCGTGGCGCTGCTGGCCGATTACGTCGGTGTCGACGACGGTACCGGTATCGTCCACAACTCGCCCGGCCATGGCGTCGACGACTACTTCGCCTGCCTCAAGGAGGGCATCACCGACATCTGCATGCCGGTCGATGACGACGGCAAGTTCTACACCGGTGAGGAGTTTGGCACCGGTGGTCCCTTCAGCGGTATGGATACCGATGAGGCCAACCCGCATATCATCGAGTTCCTGCGCGAGCGCGGCACCCTGGTTCTCGAGAAGAAGATCACGCACAGCTATCCGCACTGCTGGCGCTGCAAGCACCCGGTGCTCTTCCGTGCTACTGACCAGTGGTTTGTCTCGATGGACAAGACCGGTTTGCGCGAGCAGGCTGGCAAAGAGGTCTGCGAGAACGTCAAGTGGTATCCGGCCCACGCGGCCAACCGCATCGGTGCCATGGTCGAGCAGCGTCCCGACTGGTGCATCAGCCGTCAGCGCAACTGGGGCGTGCCTATCCCCAGCTACACCTGCGCCGACTGCGGCGAGAAGGTCATGAATGATGCCACGCTCGACGCCGTCATCAAGCTCTTCCACGAGAAGGGCTCCGACGCCTGGTTCACCGACGCTCCCGAGAGCTACCTGGGTGAGGCCTGCGTCTGCCCCAAGTGCGGCGGCCATCACCTCAAGGCCGATAAGGACATCCTCGACGTGTGGTGGGATTCCGGCGTCTCCTGGAAGGCCGTCTGCGAGTATCGCCCCGAGCTTGAGTACCCGGCTGACGTGTATCTCGAAGGCTCCGACCAGCACCGCGGTTGGTTCCAGAGCTCGCTGCTCACCTCTGTGGGCGCCAACGGCCATGCTCCGTACAAGGCAGTCGTCTCGCAGGGCTTCACGCTCGACGGTCAGGGCCGCAAGATGTCCAAGTCGCTCGGCAACGTCATCGACCCCAACAAGGTCTGCGACGAGATGGGCGCCGACATCATCCGCCTGTGGGTCGCCTCGGTCGACACCAGCTCCGACGTTTCCATCGACCACGAGATTCTCGCTCGTACGTCCGATGCCTACCGCCGTTTCCGCAACACGCTGCGCTTCCTGCTCTCCGAGCTCGAGGGTCAGTTTGAGCCCGAGACCGACGGTGTCGCCTTTGCCGACCTGCTGCCGCTCGACAAGCTCATGGTTGCCCGCCTGACCCAGGTCCAGGCCGAGGTCGACGACGCCTACGCCAGCTATGAGTTCCCGCGCGCCTACCGTGCGCTTTACGACTTTGTGGTTACCGAGCTCTCCAACGTGTACCTCGACGCCCTGAAGGATCGTCTGTACTGCGAGAAGCCCGGCTCGCTCGAGCGCCGCAGCGCTCAGACCGTGCTCGCCGAGCTCTTCTCGATGCTCATGCGCGATCTGCAGCCGATCTTGTCCTACACCGTCGACGAGGCCATGGCCTATGCGCCCGCCGGCTGCGTCGATCACCAGAAGTACGCCGCGCTGCTCGATTGGTACAAGTCGCCTATCACGGTCGACGAGGCCAATGAGTTTGAGGGCGTGCTCGAGGCTTCGCTCGAGCTCCGTAGCGCCGTGACCAAGGCCCTTGAGGATGCCCGTTCTGCCGGCACCTTCACCAAGAGCCAGCAGGTTCGCGTCAAGGCGGTCGTTCCCGCCGAGATGTATGCGCTGTTGACCGGCGACAAAGCCGTCGACCTGGCCGAGTTCTACATCGTCTCCGATGTTGAGCTGACCCAGGGCGAGGAGCTTTCCGTTGCTATTGAGGCTGCCGAGGGCGAGTGCTGCGACCGTTGCTGGAACTATCGCACCACTGTCGGCGAGTACAACGGCCACGCGCATATCTGCAAGCGCTGCGCTGACGCTTTGTAGGTTACGGCGTTCGTAGAACGCCGTAACCTACCGACGCTGCGCGGGCCGCATTTGGACAATCTG
>USDE01000326.1 GCA_900553345.1 uncultured Collinsella sp. | reverse complement strand
GGCGTGCGCCTTGAGCGGGAGCCGCTTGCTGCCGTCCGCCTCGGCCAGGACGTAGTCAAAGCGCTGCGCCAGCTGGTCGAGCGGCTCGGCAGGGGAGGAGAGCTTGCCCGTCTGGGGGTCCAAGACACCAGCTTGGCAGATGCTTCCCCGTACAAGCCCCGCGCAGGTCTCGCAGGTGCAACCGGGGGCGTGTAAGGCGCCCGGCTTCCAAGGTGCAGCGTCCAGGCGACGACTCGACCCGTCCCATGGTACGCCGGCGACGGGAAACATATGCGTGGTGGTGCAGAGGAGAGCGCGGCCGCCAACGCGCATAAGCTCAAGGCCGAGCGTCTTTAGCAAGGTCGACTTGCCGCCGCTGCCGATGATCGCGGTGATGCCCGGCTCAATCTTGAGCGTGGAGGCAAGGCCGCCGTTTATCGTTTCCATCTGTTCACCGCCGTATAATGCTGCGATAAGAAATAATCATTAGCGTAGCGGCAGAACCGCTTTTGCTCTGCTCAAACCGTAGCACAGGGAGGTGCCCCGGGAATGCTCGTTTATGTTCGCGGCGCAGGCGATATCGCCACGGGCGTGGCTGCTCGTCTGGTGCGCGCCGGCGTGTCGGTCGTCATGGCCGATACCGCGGTCCCCACGTGCATCCGTCGCACGATCAGTTTTTGCGAGGCCATTCGCTTGGGCGAGGTCGAGGTCGAGGGCATTCGCGCCCGGTTGGCGCAGACGCCGGCCGAGGCGCTTGAGATTACCGAGGAGGGGGATGTCGCCGTGGTGGTGGACCCCCAGGCACAGATGCTCGGCGAGCTTAAGCCCGCTGCCGTGGTCGACGCGATTCTGGCCAAGCGCAACTTGGGCACCACGCGCGATATGGCGCCTGCCGTCATCGCCGTGGGGCCGGGCTTTACCGCGCCGGTCGATTGCGATGCCGTGGTCGAGACTATGCGCGGGCATTTTTTGGGCCGCGTGATTACCCAGGGCTCGCCCCAGCCCAATACGGGCGTGCCGGGTGTCATCGCCGGATACGGCAAGGAGCGTGTAATCCACAGCCCCGCCGCCGGTGTGTTTAGGTCCGACCGCGCGATCGGCGATATCGTGAGTGCCGGCGAGTGCATTGGATATGCGGGCAATACGCCCATGTTCACGACGATTGACGGCTGCTTGCGCGGCCTTTTGGCAGATGGCGTCCACGTCACCGAGGGCTTTAAGTGCGCCGATGTCGACCCACGCGGCGACGCCAGCTACATCAACTATATTTCGGACAAGGCGACATCGGTCGGCGGCGGCGTGCTCGAGGCGCTCGCCATGCTCACCAACGTTTTTAGGGGATAGGAAGCGACGATGGAAAAGCTCGATGTGGTGAATGCTGCACTTGGCGCTCTGAAGGCTGGTAAGACGTGTGAGCTCGTGGTCGTGGCCGGCACGGCGGGGTCGTCGCCGCGCGGCGTGGGCGCCTGGATGGCCGTCTTTGCCGACGGTAGCCAAGCGGGTACCATCGGCGGTGGCAAGATTGAGCTCTTTGCGCTGAACGAGGCGCGCGAGCTGCTGGCCGCGGGACAGTCGCGTCTGGTCCGCTACACCATGGGCGGCGAGAACTCCGATACCGGCATGATCTGCGGCGGAGCCATTTGCCTGTGCTATCTGCACCTGGATGCGACCAAGGCACCGTTGTTCCAGGAGATTGCCGATGTACTGGCGTATCGACGCATCGGCGACTTCGTCATCGGCTTTGAGCCGTTTATCGCAAGCGCGCTCGAAAGCGACGTTGCCGAATACCATGGCGAGGAGTCGCGCCGCACCATTGTGGGCTGCCCCGAGCTTTCGCTGGTGGAGGAGGGGAGCAAGGTCACCCACACCAACGTCGCCTCCGAGATTCCTCCCGCGCACATCGAGACGCTCTGCCCCGAGGGCCTGACCTACATCTTTGGCTGCGGACACGTGGGCGCCGCGACGGCGCGTGTGCTGACGGCGGCGGGCTTTGCCGTCGTGGCGTGTGATGACCGTCCTGGAACGCTGACGCC
>USDE01000325.1 GCA_900553345.1 uncultured Collinsella sp. | reverse complement strand
GAAGCAGGGCGCGCTCGGCCAGGTTGCCATGGCCGATCTCGCGGCGCTTGGGGCTGCCCATGCGGCCGGTCTCGCCGGTGCAGAACGGCGGGAAGTTGTAGTGGTGCATATAGCGCTTGCCCTCGGTGGGCTCGATGGTATCCAGACGCTGGCCCTCGTTGAGCATGCCGAGCGACAGGACGGAAAGCACCTGGGTCTGGCCGCGCTGGAACAGGCCGGAGCCGTGAACGAGCGGCAGGTAGTTGTCCTTCACCATGATGGGACGGATCTCATCGGCGGCACGGCCGTCGACGCGCTCACCAGTCTCGACGACCATGGTGCGCATGGCCTTCTTCTCGAGCTTCTTGAGCGCCACGGGGATCTCGCGCTCCCAAGCGGCCTGCTCCTCCTCGGTAAACTCGGCGCGGATGGACTCCTTCAGAGCCTCAACCTTACCGATACGAGAGAGCTTGTCGGCATCACGAAGGGCGGCCGCCATCTCGTCGTAGTGGGCGAAGATGCGCTCCTGGACCTCCTCGACGGGCTGGTCGAGCGGGTACTCCTTCTTGACGATGGGGCCGTTGACCTGCTCCCACTCGGCGACGAACTCGTCCTGGGCCTGGCAGAAAGCAGCAAGGGCCTCCTGGCCAAACTTCATGGCGGCGAGCATGTCGTCCTCGGAGATCTCCTCGGCGCCGGCCTCGACCATCGAGATGAAGTCGGCAGAGCCGCCCAGCTCCAGGTCCAGATCGGAGTTCTCGCGCTCCTCGTAGGTGGGGTTGACGATAAACTCGCCAGTCTCCACGTTGCGGCCGATGCGCACGCAGGCAAGCGGACCCTCGAAGGGCACGCCACCGAGCGTCATAGCCAGGGAAGCACCCATGACGTTGATGACGTCGAAGGGGTTGACCTGATCGGCGACGAGCGAGGTGGCGACGATGTGCACCTCGTTGCGGAAGCCGTCCGGGAAGCTCGGGCGAATCGGACGGTCGATCATGCGCGCGGTGAGCGTGGCCTTCTCGCTGGGACGGCCCTCACGCTTGAGGTAACCACCCGGGATGCGGCCGGCGGCGTACATCTTCTCGTTGAAGTCGACGGTCAGCGGGAAGAAGTCGTAGTTCTCCTTCGGGCTGGAACCGGCGGTGGTCGTGGACAGAATCATCGAATCATCGTCAAGATAGGCGGCGACGGCACCATCCGCCTGCTGGGCGAGACGACCGGTCTCGAAGCGCAGCGTGCGCTTGCCGAATGAACCATTATCGATTACGGCTTCAACAGCCTTGATTTCGGGACCCTCCATAGGGTTCCTCCTTTGTTTTCTTTTCTTGTGTACCTACTATCGGCAGTCCTCTTCAGCGGACTCCAACCGATTCCTACATGCGTGACGCGGCGTTGCCTCCGCCGCTTCCTCATCTCTAGATTCTAGACCTCGTGCGCCCCAAACCTCGGGCCTTCAAACTGTCTGTTCCTTGAACTCGGCTGTCATGCAAAAAACGCCCGGGCGCCATGTGACGCTCGGGCGGAAGAATGTTATCGGCGCAGACCCAGACGCTCGATCAGGGAGCGGTAACGGTTGATGTCAACGCGCTTGAGGTAATCAAGCATACGACGACGGTCGCCGACCATCAGCAGCAGACCACGACGGGAGTGGTGATCGTGCTTGTGCTCCTTGAGGTGCTCGGTCAGATCAGCGATGCGCTTGGTGAGCAGAGCAACCTGGACCTCCGGGGAGCCGGTGTCACCCTCGTGGGTTGCGTAGGTCTTGATGATTTCCTGCTTTTCCTCAGCCGTAAGTGCCACGGCATCCTCCTTATATTGCTGCGCGGTGCTGCCGGCCCAATACCGACGCGCTCTCTATCCGCGGGCGAAACACGCCAAGGGAACATCTTACACGACGTCCGGACCAAAATCGCCGGCCGATATTTCCGGTCCCCCGCCGACGGCCGTTCTTCACGTCACGCCATGGACGCGAGCAGGCCTCCGAACAACACCACGGCAAGCGCGACGAGCTCGATTGCGAAGAACAATAGGAACGAGG
>USDE01000324.1 GCA_900553345.1 uncultured Collinsella sp. | reverse complement strand
CGAGCCCTCTTTGGAGATGCCGGTGCCGTACATGATGTCAAACTCGGCCGAACGGAACGGAGCCGCCACCTTGTTCTTAACGACCTTGGCACGAACGCGATTGCCGATAACCTCGTCCTTGAGCTTGATGGTATCGATTTTGCGAATATCGATTCGCACGGAAGAGAAGAACTTGAGCGCGCGGCCGCCCGTGGTGGTCTCGGGGTTGCCGAACATGACGCCGATCTTCTCGCGCAGCTGGTTAATGAAGATGCAGGTCGTGTTGGACTTGGCAAGCGAGCCGGCGAGCTTGCGGAGTGCCTGGCTCATCAAGCGAGCCTGCAGACCCACCGTCGTGTCACCGATCTCGCCCTCGATCTCGGCACGTGGAGTCAAGGCGGCAACAGAGTCGACGACGATGGCGTCGATGGCACCTGAGCGCACAAGCATATCGACGATCTCGAGCGCCTGCTCGCCCGTATCGGGCTGGGAAATGAGGACCTCATCGATATCAACACCGATGCGCGCGGCATAGGTGGGATCAAGCGCGTGCTCGGCATCGATAAATGCAACGACGCCGCCCATGGCCTGTGCTTCTGCAAGAATCTCGAGCGAAAGCGTCGTCTTACCGGAGGACTCGGGACCATAAATCTCGACGATACGGCCGCGCGGCACGCCGCCGATACCCAAGGCGGCATCGAGCGCCAGAGAGCCCGTCGGAATAGCCTCGACCTCGAGCTCCGGACCGCCGTCGCCATACCTCATGATAGAGCCCTGGCCGAACTTCTTCTCGATCTCGGCCTTGGTGGTGGCGATCATCTCATCGCGCTCTTTACCCGTCGTGCGTGCATGAACGGTACGTACGGGACCTGAATTCTTGGCCATGAATAGCCCTCCTCTTAACAACCTGAAACGATAATAAACGAACGGCTGTTCGTGGTCAACCGTTCTGAATCATCATATGCACCTGAACATTCCAAAACCCGACCAAACGCCGACCAATCACCGACCAAACGCTTGACCCCGCCAATCACAAATACGAGTGCGCGAACAAATTTATGCCATGTACCAGCGCAAACGTAATTCCGGTCAAAGGTCCCTATCTCCACAATTAAGGGGCCCTAAGGCCCCTTAAACCACGTCTATTCCATAGAATTGAGCACGCGGACAATGCGTCCCAAAGCCTCCGCGACCGCATGGGCACGAACGCACGACCGATCGCCCTCATAATGACAGCGCGCAGACTCGACAACCGGCGCTCCCCCATCGGCCGTGCGATACGCCCACCCAATATAGAACGTACCGGCGGGGTCTTGCTCGGTGCCACCACCGGGCCCAGCGTAGCCCGTTGCGCTTACGGCTATATCGCTCTGATAAAGGTCCAGCGAGCCCGCGGCCATCTCACGCGCCGTCTGGTGCGACACGGCGCTAAACCGATCGAGCGTTTCCTGCTCGACGCCAAGCACGCGATGTTTGATCTCATCGCAGTAGGTCACCGCACCGCCACGAAGCACCGCCGAGGCACCCGGGATATCGGCAATCGTCGAGGCGATCATGCCCGCCGTCAGCGACTCCGCCGTCGACACCGTCACACCACGGGCACTCGCGTGCTCGACAAGATCGCGCGCCAAGTCCTCGTTGTTTGCGGCGATCTGCAAATAAGACTCCGTCATACCCACCAGGACCTAGACCGAAAAGACGATCTTACGGCAGTTCCAGAAGTACTGGGCACCCGAGACAATGGTCAAAATCACGGCGATGACGTACAGGAAGCGCGACACCGAATAGACACCGAGCAGCAGCGACACCGGCCCCAGCTGAAGACCGGCCATCGCAAAGACGCACAGATAGCCGCAGATAGAGACCATCGTGGTCGCCGTCTTATACTTGCCGAGCTTATCGGCGGCAACGACCACACCGGCAGCACTTGCGACCATACGAAGGGCGCTCACCAACAGCTCACGAAACAGGATAATGAACACGGACCACACGGTCACCGCGCCAAAATCCAGGAACAGCAGCAGGGCCGAGAACACGAGCAGCT
>USDE01000323.1 GCA_900553345.1 uncultured Collinsella sp. | reverse complement strand
GTTCGCCGCAAGGCCGTCTTTACCTCACGTTGTCGTTCATCGCGAAGGAGTTCTTCATGGCGCAGCTCGTGGTGTAGAGTACCTTGCCCAACAGAGCATCGGTCTCCACCCGCACGCGCTCGGCAAACTCTTCGTTGGCGCGGGCGAGCTCGGCGGGCACCTCGGCCTCGGGCAGCGCGGTCACGACAGCGTCAACGTCGTGAATCTGCTTGTGGCCCATGCCGCCGACCTTCTCCTGATAATCCTCAACCGCGCGACCGCACTCATGGAAGCGAACATCGGCCAAGGCGCCGATCAGGCGATTTGCCCAATAGAAATTCTCGGACGTCACGCGAGCCTGCGTGTCGGCATAGTACTCGGGCATGGTTTCGACATTGGCGTACAGCGGCACGAGCGCGTTAAACGAGTTGGAGCCAAACGCCATCCACTGCACGGCGCGATACGCCGGCTGCGCATAGGGGCGCAGCTGCAGCACGGCGAGCTGGCTGTTGCGGTTAATGCCGATGGGACGATAGGCACCGCGCGTGGCGGGCGTGCCCTTGCTGCCGTAGCAGTCGTACTCCGTGCCCTGGTAGTGGCTCGAAAGCACGTACTTGATGTCCTCGATGGTCACCTTGCGCTCGGGCACGCGGCTCCAGGGGATATCGTCGCTCTCGGGCGTGTAGTCGGCCTCGGGACCGTCCCACACATCGCTGGGGTTGAGACAGCGCTGCATATACCAGGCACGCGGCGTGTTGTAGACGTGGTCGCTGTCGCTGTGCGAGCCAAAGGCCTCGCGCGGGTTAAAGACCGCGGCGGGACCGTCGCCCTCGACGCCCAGCGTCAGGTCCAGATGCCACTCGGCCATCCAGGAGCGCAGGTCGGCGGAGCACATGTGGTCGGCTTGGGCGCCCTCGGCATCGTCCAGGTCAAAGCTGTCGATACCCAGTTGGTTGGGCATGGTCACATAGGCGTCGTCGGGCACGCGCTTGGCGATCCAGTGGTGGCCGCCGATGGTCTCGAGCCACCAGATCTCGTCAACGTCGCTAAAGGCGATGCCGTTGTTCTCGTAGGTGCCGTAGCGCTCGAGCAGGTCGCCCAGGATACGCACGCCGCCGCGTGCGGACTTGGCATACGGCAGCACCAGGGTCACCATATCCTCCTCGCCCAGGCCACCGGGCTGCGCCGGAACATAGCCGTCCTCGCCCTCGTTACCCTTGGCGGGCACGTAGTCCACGAGCGGATCGGCGCCGCGGACGCGCTCGTTGGTGGTAAGCGTCTCGGTTGCGGACATGCCAACGTTGAGCTCGTTGAAGCCGGCCTCGGCCCAAATGCCATGACCCGGGACAACGTCGGGGACGCTTGTATAACGCATGGGATTATCGGGCAGCTCAACGGTCAGGTGGCTCAAAACGCTCGTGTAGACACGCGGCTGCTCGTCGGGGTGCACAACACGCATGCGCTTGGGCTCAAACACCCCGTTGGACGAGTCCTCGTTGCGGGCAACCAGCGTCGACCCGTCGTAGCTCGCGTTCTTACCAACCAAAATCGTTGTGCACGGCATGCGCATCCTCCTTGAGCGAAGAAATCAAACGGCAACAGTGTATCGCTTCGGCGCAAAAAGGGCGAAACAGCCGCCCCGGCAACCCCTGTGGTCAAAAACGACTATTTCGATGCGCGCTCCGCCGCCTCGATCACGTGCTTGGCGAGAATCGCGGTGGTCACAGCCCCCACGCCGCCCGGCACCGGAGTAATTGCGCCAACGATCGGTTCCGCAGCATCAAAATCGACATCACCGACCAGCTTGCCAGCGGCCTCGTCCCAGTTAATGCCCACATCGATGATCGTCTGGCCCCCGCGAACCGCATCCGCGCCAATCGTGCGTGCGCGTCCAACGGCCGCAACCACAATATCAGCCGCACGGCACTCGGCAGCCAAGTCGCGCGTATGCGTATGGCACATCGTCACCGTGGCATTGCGAGCCGTAAGCATGGCGGCAACGGGACGGCCAATCACGAGCGACCGACCGACGACCGCGACCTTGGCC
>USDE01000322.1 GCA_900553345.1 uncultured Collinsella sp. | reverse complement strand
CGCCGGACATATCGCGGGTATTGGGGTCGCCGCCCTGGATGACAAAACCGGGCACATAGCGATGGAACTTAAGGCCATCATAGAAGCCCATCGTGGAAAGCTCGCAGAAGTTCGCGACATGAATGGGAGCGCCCTCGCCGTCAAACTTGACCTTGATGGTACCCTTCGACGTCTCGATAACGGCGCACTCGTCGCCGGCAAGCTGATACTCGGGCGTGTAGAGCTCTTTCTTAAAACCAAACATGTGGTTCCTTCCTCGTGCGTTTAAAGCATATTTGTACGAATTGTAGCAATAAGCATACGCTTACATCAATTGCGCACGTAGGTTATGCCGACTATGGCGAACTAATTTTGGGAACGCTGCTGCGGCTTCCAGGAGCCCACATTGGCGTCGTACTGGTTCAGCGCGCTGTTGCCGCCCTGTGCGATGGGCGCCAGGATATCGCTTTGGTGGGAACTCATCGACTCACCATCGGGAATGGCCAGCGAGATGTCCCAGCTCTGACAGATCACGTCGACACGCTCGTACATCCACTCGGCAAGCTGCTTTAAGTGGGCGATGTCATCCGCATAGACCGTATCGTCCTGATACTTAAGGTTGTTAAGCTCATCTTGCGTCTTTTTGATCTGGTCGCGCAGGGCGTAGGCACTCTGCGACAGCTCCTGACGGGTGGACAGTGGCGTTCGAAGATAGCCATTGTTAAAAGAATCGATGACCTCGCCGATCTGGTCCTCGTCACCGTAGGACACGATGGTCTGATACAGACCGTCGAGCCTGGTATAGAGCTGATCATCGGTGAGCACAGTTTCTTCCTGGACCACCTCGGCAGAATCGTCCTGCTTGGTATCGTCCTCAGTCGCCTCGCCCTTTTGGCGCGTGGGGAAGGTCGTCTGCGCGGCCTGGCCAAACTGGTCATAGAAGCCAGGCATGACACCCATGGGATCGGCCGTCACGAACCAATACGCACCACCGCACACGACGGCAAGGACCGCGATGACGATGAGCGGCTTGGGGATATGACGCTTGTGCTTGTGATAGGCGTCCTCGTCGGGGTGCACCTTGCGCTTGGGTTTTTGAGCATCGTCGTGCAGGGAAACGGGCGTGGGAATGTCGACCTTGGGGATACCGAAATCCTTATCGAAAGCCGGCAGCACGCAAGTCTCATTGGGGTCGGCGGCATCCGAAAGAACCGCGGCAGCCGAGGCGGGCGCATGAGGCACCTCGGTATCGATCTGCTCTTGCGTTAGGCGCGGAAAGCCCGCCGTGCGGCCCGCTGCCAGGTCAGATGCGGCCGCGTCCTCGGAGAGGATACCCGGAGCGGGGCGTCCGCATTTGGGACACGTACGATCATGCGGAGAAAGACGGGCACCGCAGCCCTCGCAGAACACGAACTCGGTGTGCTCGGGGCCATCGCCCGGACCCACATAGGCGTTGCAGTAGGGGCAGAACGAGGCGCCGTCCTCGATAGTCTTAAGGCAATGCGGGCAGATCACGGCATCCTCTTTTCGAAGCAATTCAAACAATCGAGGTTAGAGCATAACATCGCCACGGCCCCACAGGAGCAAGGCACCAATTCAACATCGGCAGGGCGCGTAGTTACTTCTTCTTTTTGCTTGGCATCGAGACTTTGATGCCTTGGGCGGACTTGGTCACGCGAGAGCGCTTGGCTCCGGTACTCTTCTTTTTCTTGGGCTGGGCCTGGGCCACGCCCTCGAGTGCGCGGGCCTCGGCCTCGCGCGCGGTGCGATCTTCGCGGCGCTGCGCCATGTCGGCGGCGACGCGCTTGGCAAAACGTTCGGCCGTCGAGCCCGTCGAGCTCACCTTGCCGCCACCGCGACCCAGGCGGACGCGCACACCGCGGCCAAAACCAGTTGCGGCATGACGACGACGCGGCTTGAGCGAATCCATCATCGTGGCGAGCTTAAAGAACACCGAGCAGGTAAAGACCACGATAACAGCCAAGATAACCATCTGGCCCATCGACAGGTTGGCAATAGACAGCAGCTCCGGGAATCCGATAACGCCCAC
>USDE01000321.1 GCA_900553345.1 uncultured Collinsella sp. | reverse complement strand
ATGTATCGATCCAGGCACAGGTGGTGAATATGTTCGAGGAGCTGCAGGAGCAGATCCGCGCCCTCGGCGAGCTCAAGATGATGGCCGAGACCTATGGTTTCGACATTTCCAACCCTGCTACCAACACGCAGGAGGCCATCCAGTGGATGTACTTCGCCTACCTCGCTGCCGTCAAGGAGCAGAACGGCGCCGCTATGTCCATCGGCCGTACCTCTACGTTCATCGACATCTACGCCGAGCGCGACCTTGCCAACGGTACCTTCACCGAGGAGCAGATCCAGGAGTTCGTGGATCACTTCATCATGAAGCTCCGCATGGTCAAGTTTGCCCGTACCCCCGAGTACCAGGCCCTGTTCACCGGCGACCCGCAGTGGGTCACCGAGTCCATCGGCGGCATGGGTGTTGACGGCCGTACGCTCGTTACCAAGATGAGCTACCGCTACCTGCACACGCTCGAGAACATGGGCACCAGCCCCGAGCCCAACATGACCGTTCTGTGGTCGACCCGTCTGCCCGAGAACTTCAAGAAGTTCTGCGCCAAGACTTCTGTCGCCAGCTCCTCGATCCAGTACGAGAACGACGACCTCATGCGCGTCTATCATGGCGACGACTACGGTATTGCCTGCTGCGTGTCCTCCATGCGCATCGGCAAGGAGATGCAGTTCTTCGGCGCCCGTGCCAACCTGGCCAAGTGCCTGCTGTACGCACTCAACGGCGGCGTCGACGAGGTCTCCAAGAAGCAGGTCGGCCCCAAGTATCGCGCCGTCGAGGGCGATACCCTCGATTACGACGACGTTGTGGCCAAGTACAACGACATGATGAAGTGGCTCGCCGGCGTGTACGTCAACTCGCTGAACATCATTCACTACATGCACGACAAGTATTGCTACGAGCGCATCCAGATGGCTCTGCATGACAAGCACGTGCACCGCTGGTTCGCTACGGGCATCGCTGGCCTTTCCGTCGTGGCTGACTCCCTGTCCGCCATCAAGTACGCCAAGGTCCACCCTGTCCGTGATGAGAACGGCATCATCGTCGACTTCGAGACCGAGGGCGAGTTCCCCAAGTACGGTAACGACGACGACCGCGTCGACCAGATCGCTCACGACGTTGTGCACCAGTTCATGGAGTACATCCGCATGAACGACACCTATCGCAACTCCGTGCCCACGACCTCGGTTCTGACCATTACTTCCAACGTCGTGTACGGCAAGAAGACCGGCTCCACCCCCGACGGCCGCAAGGCTGGCCAGCCGTTCGCCCCGGGTGCTAACCCCATGCACAAGCGCGATAGCCACGGCGCCATCGCTTCGCTGTCTTCGGTTTCCAAGCTCCCGTTCCGCGATGCTCAGGACGGCATTTCCAACACCTTCTCCATCATCCCGAGTGCGCTCGGCAAGGAGGACCAGGTGTTCTTTGGCGATATCGACCTTGATCAGCTGGGCGAGTAACTATTGTTAGTGCTATACTAACAATAACGATTACTGATTAGCGCGCCGGTTTCGGCCGGCGCCTATCAATCGAAGGAGACACATAATGAAGGTTTCTGAAGTTTCCGAGACTCAGGCCGATAACCTGGTCCACATGCTCGACGCTTACGCCGAGAAGGGTGGCCACCACCTGAACATCAACGTCTTCAACCGTGAGACGCTGCTCGACGCTCAGGCTCACCCCGAGAAGTACCCGCAGCTGACCATCCGCGTTTCCGGCTATGCCGTGAACTTCCACACGCTCACCAAGGAGCAGCAGGACGAGGTCATTGCGCGTACCTTCCACGACAAGTTCTAAAGGGTTCAACTCCTGTAGGATTACTGGGGCCGGTTTTGGGTTATTTCCCAAAACGTCCTCGGACATGCAAAGAGGCTCCGCTGCGCGCGTTGCGCGGCGGAGCCTCTTTGCGTCCTGACGCTCCTATTTGGCAAGGTGTTTTTTAGAATCCATTTTGCGCTCGGCCTCGAAGGCTTGCCTGTCCCAATCGAGCGGAAGTCCGGCCTCGACCCATGCCTCGTAGGCCCTCCTTATGGGCTTGAGCTCC
>USDE01000320.1 GCA_900553345.1 uncultured Collinsella sp. | reverse complement strand
GACTGAACGAAGCCAGCCTTGTGATCCTTGACGGCCTTGACCATAGCGGCCTCGGACTCGGCGCTCTGGGAACCGTAAATGAAGGACAGGCCACCCTCGGTAGCGAGCGCGACACCCATGTCGACGCCCGAGACGGACTGCATGATGGCGGAAACCATGGGGATGTTCAGGGTGATTGCCGGCTTCTCACCGCGCTTGAAGCGGGTCAGCGGCGTCTTAAGAGAGACGTTATTGGGGATGCACTGCGAGGACGAGTAACCAGGGACCAGCAGATACTCCGAAAACGTGTGGGACTCACCGGGAAAGAACGTAGCCATGTTTCTCCTTTTTCCATGCGACCGGTCGGCTGCAGGCCTCGTAGGACCCAGCCCAACCTTGGGCGCCCAATACTGGGGAAGTATCTTAACGCACTTTGACTGCTACAATGCATGATTTAAGAAGAGCACATGAGGGTTTGACGCAGGCTTTGCGTTTGCCCAGCAAACACTTTAGCGGGGAGACGTGGAGCACATGGGGTACAAGACGACGGCAAAGCTGGTCATTCAAGCGTGCGACAAGGATCTGCCGGGCGTCTTCGGCCACGGCTGCGTCTTGCTGCTGCAAGGTATCGCCCGCGAGCACTCGCTCAACCGTGCCGCCAAGAGCATGGGCATGGCATATTCCAAGGCCTGGCGCATTGTGAACGAGGCCGAAGGCCAGCTGGGCTGCAAGCTCATCGAGCGCGACGGCGCCCGCGGATCCACGCTCACCCCCGCCGGCGAGCGAGCCATAGCGGTCTACGAGGAGCTGCAGGCCGACATCAACAACGTCATTGCCTCCAAAGCCAACGACCTCATCGCCAGCATCAAAAAGTAGCCAATTTTGGACAGGGTTTTATAGCCACACAACCCATTCTCATAAGTTGCGGTGAAATAGGGACTGTTTATGCCGATAAAGCCGTAAATCAATCCCTATTTCACCGCAACTTATGGAGTTGAGGATGATTTAGCTAGTTGCGAAGGACGTTGTCAAGGGTTGACGCTACAACCAGTGGGTTGTCGGTACCGGCGAAGAGGCAGATGGTGCTCCCCTGCCTGCCGCGTGGGGCCGAAAGACGCGTCGTTGCGCCGCCGGCAGGCGATGTGCGAAACTCCCCCGGCAAAGCGTCGAACAGCCCGCCCGCGCTACGCTCGATAAGGTCAAATTCAACTGCCGGACCAAAGCCGTGCTCGAGGATTCCCGTTGCAACCGCATGGTCGGGATGCGAGCTCAGCCCGGGATAGCGCACGTTGCGCACCATCTCGTTCGCAGCCAAGTACTCGGCCAGCGCACGGGCGCGGTCGAAATGCGCCTGCATGCGGGCGTTAAGCGAGGAAAGCCCACGCTCCAGCACGTCGGTCTCGTCGGTAGAAAGGTCGAGTGCCAAAGCACCGCAGCCTGCAAACAATACGTGCGCGCACTCGGCAGCAGCATCCACACGATGGCGCTTGAGCTGCGAGCGCGCCACCGAAGCGGCGACCAACTTGCGCGGAGCCTTACCAGCGCACACACGGTCGAGTGCCTCAAGTGACAGCACGGCACCCAGCCGCAGCGGATTGCAGCCAAAAGCCGACGCCACGGTGTTGTCCACAACCAGCAGCGCGTGGGCCTCACGAGCCGCGCGGCCCAGAGCACGAAGTTCGGGCACGCGCAGACCAAACCCGCCGATAGAGTTCACAAACCACCACAGGTGCGGCCCCTCGGCATCAAACGAAGCATCAAAACCCTCGGACGCGGCAGTAAACGCCGCAACCGACGGCGGGTCCACAAGCACAACATCACAGCCTTCAAAGCCGTGCGCAAACGCATCGGCAAAGTCATCCGCAAAGGCCACCAGACGGTCACCGGGACGCACAATACCCAGCAGCGACAGAGCTGCCGGTACATGCGAGGCCGCAAGCAACCGCGCCTCACGCGCGCCGACCCTTGCAGTCCAGGCATCTTCTAGTTGCTGTACATCCACAAGGCACCGTCCCTTCAAAAGCAAAAACCCACGATGCGGATGTTCCCCGCATCGTGGGCAA
>USDE01000319.1 GCA_900553345.1 uncultured Collinsella sp. | reverse complement strand
AGGGGAGCCACCCACTATACCCACTGGTTCCAGCCGCTGACAGGCGTGACTGCAGAGAAGCATGATTCCTTTATCTCTGCTCCCTCCGACGGTAAAGTAATCATGGAATTCTCCGGCAAGGAGCTGATTAAGGGCGAGCCGGACGCATCCTCATTTCCATCCGGTGGCCTTCGCGCTACCTTTGAAGCCAGGGGATATACGGTTTGGGACTGTACCTCACCGGCCTTTTTGCGGGAAGACGCTATCGGCGTGACACTGTGCATCCCCACTTCCTTTTGTTCCTATAAGGGAGAGGCGCTGGACAAAAAGACCCCGCTGCTGCGTTCCATGACCGCGCTCTCGCGTGAGTCCAAGCGCGTTTTGGCGCTGTTCGGTAAGACCCCCAAGAAGGTCGTTCCTTCCGTGGGCGACGAGCAGGAGTACTTCCTGATCAAGAAGGACGCCTACCGCAAGCGCAAGGACCTGGTCATCACCGGTCGCACCCTCTTTGGTGCTGCTCCCTGCAAGGGCCAGGAGCTCGAGGAGCACTACTTTGGCGCTATCCGCCCCACCGTCTCGGCCTATATGAAGGACCTGGACGATGAGCTGTGGGCGCTTGGCATTCCCGCCAAGACCAAGCACAACGAGGTCGCTCCCTGCCAGCATGAGCTCGCCCCTGTCTATGGCGAGGTCAACGAGGCCATCGACCAGAATCTGGTCATGATGGAGAAGATGAAGCTCATCGCCTCCCGCCACGACTTGGTTTGCCTGCTGCACGAGAAGCCCTTCGAGGGCATTAACGGTTCGGGCAAGCACAACAACTGGTCGCTTGGCACCGAGTCCGAGAATCTGCTCGATCCGGGCGACACCCCGCTCGACAACCTGCAGTTCATCGTCTTCCTCACCGCGGTGATTGAGGCCGTCGATAACTATCAGGAGCTCCTGCGTGCCTCCGTTGCCTCGGCCGGCAACGATCATCGTCTGGGCGCCAACGAGGCTCCTCCGGCGATTATGTCCATCTTCCTGGGCGACCAGCTTACCGAGGTTGTCGAGAAGATCATCGATGGCAAGGCTTCCGTCCATGCCACGCGCGGCGTGCTCGACCTGGGCGCCGATACCCTGCCCAAGCTGATGCAGGACAACACCGACCGCAACCGCACCTCCCCGTTCGCCTTTACCGGCAACAAGTTCGAGTTCCGTGCCTGCGGCTCCGAGCAGAACGTCTCCGACTCCAATCTGGTGCTCGATGCTGCCGTGGCCAAGTCGCTCAAGTCCTTTGCCGACGCACTCGAGGGTACGCCCGAGGATAAGTTCCAGGACGCCGCGCTCGAGTACTGCAAGAAGGTCCTGACTGACCACCAGCGCATCCTGTTCTCCGGCGACGGCTACTCCGACGAGTGGCCCGTTGAGGCCGAGAAGCGCGGCCTTGCCAACAACAAGACCACGGCCGATGCCCTGCCCGCCTTTGTTTCCGATAAGGCTATCGCGCTCTTTGAGGAGACGGGCGTCCTGACCAAGGCCGAGGCTCAGTGCCGCTACGACTGCAAGCTCGAGAAGTACAACAAGCTCATGAACATCGAGGCTACCACGATGGTTCGCGAGGCGCGTCGTACCTATCGCCCGGTCATTACCGCCTATGCCACCAAGGTCGCTAAGGGCCTTGAGACTATCCGCGCCGCCGGCGCCGAGGCCGCCATGCAGTGTGAGCAGAATACGCTCAACAAGCTTTGCAACGGCATCACCACCATCAACGACTCCATCAAGGCGCTCGACGCCGTGCATCAGAAGGCCGAGGGCCTCGATGGTCAGGAGCAGGCCAACGTCTACGCGCACGAGGTCGTTCCCGCTATGGATGCGCTGCGTGCTGCCGTGGATGCCATGGAGGAGATCGTGGCCGCCGACTACTGGCCGGTCCCGACCTACGACGACATCCTGTTCTACGTGTAGAGCGTAACTGACATATCGTCACGGTATTGAGCCGGGGTCCGCATCATGCGGGCCCCGGTTTTTGTTTCTTGAAAGGGAGGGGACACCGCCTAGAATTCGTCGTTGGAGTAATGAAGGTG
>USDE01000318.1 GCA_900553345.1 uncultured Collinsella sp. | reverse complement strand
TTTCGAGGGCTTTTCTCGCCTTGTCGAGGAGCTGGAAGCCAAGTGTACGGTTGCTGAGCTTTTGGCGACGGGCCCGGTGCAGACCCAGTTCTGCGACAACCAGCTGGTGCGCATGGTGCTGCCGGTGATGGAGGAGGACCGTTCCGTGCGTATCCTTCGCGCTCCCGATGCGCTGTATTTTGCCCAGCACGAGATTTGCAGCTTTTACGCCGAACAAGAGGACTTTGAGCGTGCGCTGCCCGAGGTGCGTCGTCTCTACGATTTGGCACGCTCGTCTATGCAGTCTCACTTTGCCCTGATCAACGTGCTGGCACGTCTGGAGCGCTATGACGAGATTATCGAGGTGGCGCGCCACGGCCTGCGCATCGCCAGCGACCGAACTTCGATCGGTTATCTGTTCTATCGCCTGGCATTCGCCTACTGGAACTGCGACCAGCTCGAGCTGGCGCTGGCGTGCTACCGCCTGGTGCCGCGCGGCGAGGAGTCGGGTGGCAGTGCGCAGGAGGAAATGCAGGGCCTTATGAACGAGATGGGCGTCATCAAACCGCCCACGTTTGAGGAGGCTGTCGAGACTATCCGCAAGGCAGGTCTTGAGCTGCCGCCGGTGCCCGCCGTGACCAATCAACTCGCGGATGCCGCCGTGCAACTCGTCGACAACGGCTTCTTTTTCCTGGCGCGCGGCTGCATCTATCAAATGTGGCGCACCATGGGCAACGATGAGCTCGGCTCCCTCAACCGCTCGCTGGGGTAGGGGCGGTATAGAGGGGCCGCACCGCGCTATTTGTATCGGCGCGGGCGGGAGGACCCGACAGAATCGGTAAGGCATAAAGCCGCCGAGCCTGCTAAAACTGTTAAACTCTGCTAAAGTTGCTAAACTTTGTTAAAGTTGTTAAAACTGGCAGAGGAGGTCGAATGTCAAAAGCTATTAATCCCTTTAAGCCAACAGCGGGCATGAATCCACCTGAGCTTATCGGACGCGACGCTGTTTTGGATGACTTTGCCGAGGCTCTTGAGAATGGCCCTGGTGCCCCCGATCGACTCATGCGCATCTCGGGTGTCCGAGGCACGGGTAAAACGGTGCTCCTCAACGCATTGGGCGATCTTGCGCGCAAAAAAGGATTCGAGGTTGTCGACGTTGCCTCAAATGCCGGTTTTTGCGACAGAATTCTCGAGGCTCTGCAGCGAAATGTTCGTCTTGCATCAATGTCGATTTCCCCATCGATTTTAGGAGTCAGCCTTGGCTCCGTGGAGCTGTCGAAGTCAGCCTCTCATCTGGGCGAGGCGATGTACGATGCCGCGAAGCGAGGTGGTTTGCTCATCACACTCGATGAGATTCAGGACGCCTCAACTGAGGAAATGCGCGAGCTGGGTAATGAAATGCAGCTCTTGATTCGCCAAGGGGCGAATGTCGCCTTTGCATTCGCTGGTTTGCCAACCTCTGTGGATGGCGTGGTGGTGGATGATACGTTGACGTTCCTTCAGAGGGCGAAGCATATCGAACTCACGCGGCTTTCAGATTTTGAAGTCGGCGGATCGTTTGAGGATACGATGAGGCGTGCGGGCAAGGAACTCGACGAAGGCGTTGCTGAGCTTTTGACAAAGGCTTCGGCAGGCTATCCCTTTATGGTCCAGTTGGTCGGATATTACGCTTGGCAGGTTGCTGCGCGCAGCGGGTCGGAGAGCGTGAGTGAAGAGGCGGCTCGCAAAGGTGTCCAGGCGGCTCTTGATAGTTTCAATGCCATGGTGATTGCCCCCGCGCTGCGCAGGGTGTCGGAGCGGCAGTTCCAATATCTCGCGGCGATGGCGCAATGCGAAGGCGGCGAGATTACGAACGGTGATATTGCCAAAAAGATGGGATTGCCGGCGAATAAAGTCGGGTCGTATCGCAAACGTCTGATCGATACGGGACTGATTGAGCCTGCTGGCTACGGCTGTGTTTCGTTTGCAATTCCGTACATGCGCGATTATCTGTTGGAGACCGTTCGAGCGAACTAATAAAGACTGGATGCATCGACGCCGCCGCTGGGGTTGCCCCCGTATCTTTGTCTCA
>USDE01000317.1 GCA_900553345.1 uncultured Collinsella sp. | reverse complement strand
GGTTCGACGCCAAGCCTGCGCTTGATATCGATGAGGGCGACAATGTCAAGAAGGGCGATCCGTTCTCGCGCCTGCTCGCCATCATTTCCGAGATTCTGCAGCCGGTTCTTGGTGTGCTTATGGCTGGTGGCTTCATCAAGTCGATGCTTGCGCTCTGCACGGTTGCCGGTTGGCTTGCCAAGGACAGCAATACGTATGTGACGCTCTCGGCAATCGGAGATTCGGTCTTCTATTTCTTTCCGCTAATCATTGGCTGGACGTCGGCCAAGAAGTTCGGACTTAAGCCCGTTATGGGAATGGCGCTCGGCGGTATCCTCGTCTACCCGACGCTCGTTGCCCTTATGGGCGGAGATCCGCTCTACACGCTCGGCGCCGGTACGGTCTTCGAGTCCAATGTCTACGGTGATATTTTTGGCATCCCGCTGATCATGCAGAATTACTCATCGACGATTCTGCCTGCGATCTTTATCGTCTGGATTGCCTCCAAGGTGCACAAGGCCCTTTCTAACGCGCTGCCCGCGCTTGTGAGCTCGTTCTTCTCCAACATCCTGACGCTCCTCATTTGCGGCATCCTTGGCCTGCTTGTGGTCGGTCCGGTCATGACGGTCCTCTCCAACATCGTTGCCCAGGTCATTCTGATGCTCATCAACTTCCAACCCGCCATCGCCGGCTTCGTCATCGGCACGTTCTGGAGCCTGCTCGTCATGTTCGGCCTGCACTGGGGTATCATCCCGCTGTGGTTCCTCGATGTCGCAACCTACGGCTATGACCTCATTAACCCGCTCGTGTATGCAGGCGGTTGCGCCATCGCCGGCGCTGTGCTTGGCATGATCATCCGAACCAAGGACTCCGAGGAAAATGCTGCCGTCAACATTCCCGCCCTTGTCTCTTCGATTTTCGGTGTCAACGAGCCTGCGCTTTACGCCATCTTGCTGCCGCGTAAGCGCCTTATGTGGGCAACCTTTATTTCCGCTGGTGTAGGCGGCGCCATTGCCGGCCTCATGGGTGCCAAGCTCTATGCCTTCGGTGCCTCCGGCCCGCTCGGTTTCCCGAGCTTTATTAACCCTGCCGGCATCGACACGGGCTTTATCGGCCTTGTCATCTCCGGTGTGGTCGCTTTCGTTCTGGCTCTTGTCGCCGCTATGGTGATCGGTACCAAGAAGGACGAGGGCGGTAAGGCACTCAACATCTCGGTGGACTAGTCTTTCTGCGCACTTTAACTAAATATGCCTCGGACGGCGACGTGCCGCCCGAGGCATATTTGTGTTTTGTGCCGCTGTCATCGTGTTTGCGGACACAAGTCTGCGGTTGTGGAGCAGCGGGGATTATGACGGTCGTGCCGCGTTAGAAGACGTACGGTCGCCCTGCAGGAGCTGACGGTAGGGGAGGAAGCCGATGAACGAGACGACCGCCTGCGAGTGCGCGGCGTTCCGCTTGAGGTAGAGCCTGACCTCGGAGGTCGTCGCGGGCTCAAGCGGCACCAGGGCTACCTTTCCGCTGGCGAGCGATTCCGCCGGCTTGCGCATGAGGAATGAGACGCCGGCGCCGCGCGCGACAAGGGAGATGATGTTCTCGGCTCGTTTGCCGGTGAACGTAACACGTGGGCCAAATCCAGCTTCGCGACAAAGGGAAAGGACGAGCTCGCTTACGAACGAGCCTTGGGGAAGCATGAGGAAATTCTCGTCGATAAGGTCGTCTATCTCGACGGTGTCACGTTCGGCGAGCGGATGGTCGAGTGGAAGGACGGCCACGAGCCGGTCGGTCGTAAAGGGAATCTTTTTGAACTCCGGCTCGATGGCGCCGCCGTCACGGATGAAGGCCAGGTCAATGTCCTCGTGCAGGAGCATGCGCTTGAGTGTGTCGCCCTCGCCCTCGATGAGCTCAACAGAATATGAGGGGTTCGCCTGCTGAAAATCGATGACGGCGTCCGTGATCCCATAAGGGGCCATAATGGGGATAGAACCTACGGTGAGGTGCTCGAGCGGCTCACCTGCGCCTATTTGAATGGCGGCAAGATAGCGGTGCTGAAGCGTCGCAATTTTTTGCGCATA
>USDE01000316.1 GCA_900553345.1 uncultured Collinsella sp. | reverse complement strand
AATTGTCCGGTCTTTGCCGCTGTCGGGCGATTTTGTTAAACCGATGAAGCGATGGAGTGTGACAATAGTGTAAATCCGGTCGGCAACCGTCCCCGCTTGCTGGTTGCCGAGGATAATCCGAGTAATTATAAGCTCGTCGAGGTGTTGCTGCGCCGTGATTACGACCTGTTGCACGCCTGGAACGGAGAGGAGGCCGTCGCCTTGTTCGCCGACTGCCGCCCCGACTTGGTGCTGATGGATATCAACATGCCCGTCATGGACGGCTATGAGGCGCTTCGGGGCGTGCGGGAGATTTCGCCCGACGTCCCCGTTATCGCACTCACGGCCTATGCGTTCGAAACCGACCGCTACCGCATGTTCCAGGCCGGTTTCAACGAATGTCTTGCCAAACCTCTGCGGGCGGATGAACTCCGTACGCGGATTGCGGCGCTGCTTTCGCGATAGAAAGGGAAACTATGACCAGGAACCCAATGAAAAAAAATCGGATATTTCTTCTTCTGTGTTGCGCCCTGTTGCCCGCATTGCTTCGGGCTCAAGCGCCGCAGGAGAGGGAGAGTATCCTGATTATTTCCTCGTATAATCCGGATACGCGCCGCATGTCGGGCTTCATCGCCGAGTTCGAACGCAACATCATGGCTTCGGGCATCCCGTGCGATATCTATGTCGAAACGCTCGAATGCAAGAGCATCAACGACGCACCCATCTGGATGTCGCAGACCGAGAACATGATTTCCCGGTATGAGAACAAGGGGCTTCGCGCCATCGTCCTGCTGGGGCAGGAGGCATGGGCATCGTTCGTCTCGCTGGGGCATATCCCCAAGGATGTAATGTGCTTCTGCTGCTATGTCAGTTCCAACGGCATCGTGCTCCCGCCGCCGGAGGACAGTCTCGGCATGTGGCTGCCCCCTTCGATCAATTACATGAACATGACGGACAGCCTGAACAATGTGGGCGGTATGCTCAACAAGTATGACGTCCGCCGCAATATCGAGCTGGTTCGTTCGCTTTTTCCCGAAGCCGAGAACATCGCCTTCATCTCGGATAACACCTACGGGGGTATTTCCCTCCAGGCGCTCGTACGCGAGGAGATGAAAAACTATCCCGACATGAACCTTGTGCTGGTGGACAGCCGCGAGGGGGATGATGCGATGCATGAGACCTATGCCTCGCTGTCGCACCGTTCCGCGGCGATACTCGGAACCTGGCGTGTGGGCCGCGACGGGGAGTACCTCATGCAGCGTTCGCTCAACGACCTGGTGCAGTTCAATCCGCGCATACCGGTCTTTTCGATATCCCAGATCGGCATCGGCGACGTGGCTGTGGGTGGCTATGTCCCCAAATACGAGAACGCCGCCTCGGTCATCGCATCGCAGATCAAGGAGTATTACGCCTCGGGGAAGATAGACGGGACGCATTTCCGCCTTACGGACGGCCAGTACCTCTTCGATTCGCGCAAGCTCAAGGAGTTAAAGATTGCCGAATACGCCCTGCCCAAGGGGAGTGTGGTCGAGGATACCGTAGCGGCCAAACTCTCGAAATATTCCCATTACATCGAGTTGCTCGTGGCGGGTATCGTACTGCTGGTGCTGCTGCTGGTTTTCGTTGCGGCGCTTTTCCTGCGCACGCGGCGTCTCAAGCGCACGCTCGAAGAGCGCGAAGGCCAGCTGGTGATCGCCCGCGAGAAAGCCGAGGAGTCCGATATGCTCAAATCGGCCTTTCTGGCCAATATGAGCCATGAGATACGTACTCCGCTGAACGCCATCGTCGGCTTCTCGTCGCTCATGCAGGGCGAGGAACTCTCGCAGGAGGAGCGCGCCGAATACTGCGCCATCGTGGTCAACAATTCCGAAATGCTGCTGACGCTGCTGAACGACATTCTCGACATTTCGTCGCTCGAATGCGGCAAGATCAAGTTCAACTGCTCGTCCGAGGAGATCGTGCAGGTCTGCCAGCATGTGCTCATGACGACCGCCCATACGCGGCAGGAAGGTGTCGAGGGGCGTCTCGAATGTGCCGTGGGTTCCTACATGCTTGTAACCGATGTCCACCGCTTGTCGCAGATTCTGATCAACCTGCTCACCAACGCCGGCAAGTTCACTTCC
>USDE01000315.1 GCA_900553345.1 uncultured Collinsella sp. | reverse complement strand
CTATGGGAGGCTGGCTTAGGGCGCATGGTCTGCCTTGCCAGGGTCTCTACGTCGACACCGGCATCGAGGCGGGGCGCCCGCGCTCTGAGGGTGATGTCAAGCACAGCAACGACGCGATCGTTCCTGCTTCTGTTGCGAAAGGCCCGACGACGCGCGCGCTGCTGCTTCGTGACGGTAGTCAAGAGCCGATTGATGACCTTGAATATGACTACTTGGTGCACTTGGCGCATGACTTTGAACTGATCTACGAGGGCGAATCTCAAAAGCGCGAGGAGCGCCATATCGCTCAGACCCTCCAGATTGGCATGAGAAATTCGCTTGGTGACGTTCCGGGTATCGCGACCGATTCGGTATACCTTTCGGCAACGAATTCGGCGTTGGTCGGTGGCGACTTTTATACGCTCGTCCGTCTTCCCGACGATTGCGCCGTTATGATTTTGGGCGATGTATCCGGCAAAGGAATCGAGGCGGCGTCGATGTCAGCGCTCGTCAAGACGGCGCTGACGGCCTATGCCTGGGAGGGTGCTGGGCCCGCCCGTATGGCCCGCTCGCTCAATAGCATGCTCATGGGCTTTTCGAGGGTCGAGACGTTTGTGACGGCGTTTATCGCCAAGATTGATCTTAAAGCGGGTCGCGCTACCTATTGCTCTGCGGGACATCCTCCCACTATGGTCATTAGGCCCTCGTCGACGCCGCTTGGCGGTGGAGAAATCCGAGGGGGAGAAGTGGAGCTCCTTGGGTGCCAATCGGGCGTGATCGGCGCCTTTGAGAGCATGGTGTACGAGACAGGCGTTTTTACGTTCGCTCCTGGTGACATGCTATTTATGTATACCGACGGAACAATCGAAGCACGTGATCGCTCGGGTGCTTTCTTTGGCGAGCAGCGCCTTCGTGACCTTTTGCTCTCTGTCTCGGGTGAGGGCGTATCGGGAATCTGCGGTAAGGTCTTGGGCGAGCTTGACCGCTTTACCGAGTCTGCGCTGGACGATGACATCGCGCTGGTTTCCCTTGAGTTTTTACGGGGTCGATCGTAGACCGCGATACTTGACGGGCAAAATCTGCGCGGTTGCAGATACGTATGCATCGAGCGAGCTCTTTTGGGGAACCATGGTCGTATGAATGAGTGGAATGACATAGCGGTTCTGACGCCACCGGGTGATGTCGACATCGCTTCGGTGCCCGTGCTGCGCCGACGGTTGGATAATTTGATCGACCGGGGCGTGCGTCGCGTTGTCATCAATTGCCAGGCTGTGGGCTTTATCGACTCGACGGGTTTGGCGTTTTTGCTTACACGTGCCAGAGAGCTCATGAGGCGAGAGGGCCTGCTTTCGCTCGTTAACGCCTCCGATGAGGTCATTCGCTTTTTGGAGATTGCCCGACTTGTCGACATCCTTCATGTTGCGGGTCCGGCGCGTGAGTCGATTCCCGCTATTCCGGTGGGAGAGTTGCCACGATGGAGCAAGAGCGTCGAGGTCCGACAGGGTATCGAGAATCTTCCATACTATCGACATCGCATCGCCGAACTCCTTGAATCGCTTCCGTTGCGCCGCGACGAGCGCTACGATGTCGCGTTGGCGTCGGGGGAGGCGCTGGGTAATGCCTATGACCATGCGGGCGGTATC
The DNA here is from genome assembly GCA_900553345.1 of uncultured Collinsella sp. Classification (GTDB taxonomy): domain Bacteria; phylum Actinomycetota; class Coriobacteriia; order Coriobacteriales; family Coriobacteriaceae; genus Collinsella. Next base: position 497 of record USDE01000315.1, on the reverse strand, counting down.
GGGTGCGTCCTGACGGTTCAGGCCTATGGCGATCGCGTCGTGGTTGAGGTGCTTGATCGGGGTGCCGGCTATTCTATCGATGGAGCGAGCGAACCGGTCACATCTGAGGAACGCGGCCGCGGTATCAAGCTTATGCGTATGCTCGTCGATAACGTGGAGGTTGCTCGTCGCACAGACGGCACCGGCACGCGCGTGCAGATGGTGAAGCTATTTAGCGGAGCACTGGAATCGCGTGCCTAGCCAATCGCTTTAGCGCGTTTAGCCACCAAGAACACGCGGCCGGCAACTTTTTTGAAAAAAGTACTTGCGTCTTTTGGATAACTCGCGTAAATTAATAACCCGCAAGCGGACATGGCTCAGTTGGTAGAGCACAACCTTGCCAAGGTTGGGGTCGCGGGTTCGAGCCCCGTTGTCCGCTCCATTGCATTTCCGGACCGTTTAGGCGGTCCTTTTTCGGCGAAGTGGCCAAGTGGTAAGGCAGAGGCCTGCAAAGCCTT
>USDE01000314.1 GCA_900553345.1 uncultured Collinsella sp. | reverse complement strand
CCCCGCCGCATCGGCCTTTCTGCCACCATCGGCGACCCCGAGCGCACGGGCGCCTTTCTCTCACAGGGAACAGGACGCGATTGCATCATCCCCCGCTTTGAGGAACCGCGCCGCGTGTGGCGCATCTCCATGGAGCACTTCTACAACTCGGGTCCCCAGGCACAGCAGCGGGGATTCGAGAGCACGGGTCCACAAGAAGCCGAGATGCTTGCTTGCGAGCGTATTGAGCCGGCGGCGCCCGCGGCGCTGCCGGCTGGCGCCCAAGACGTGCGCCACAGCGGACAGCTTACACAGGAGGAACGCCGTCAACGTCGTGAGCGGGCACGGGGCAAGGCCGCTCCCAAAGACCGTCGCACTTCTTCGGCCCCCGAGGGCGAAGTCGATATCCCCCGGGCCGATGAGCAGGCGCTCCTCAACCCCACCGACACCGCGCCCGAAAACGCCGATCCCGGCATGGGCTATATCTTTGAACACACCCGCGGGCGCAAGTGCCTGGTCTTTGCCAACTCGCGCGAGGAGGCAGAGGCCGTGTGCTCCATGCTGCGCAGCTACTGCGAGAGCCGGCACGAGCCCGACCGTTTTCTCATCCACCATGGCAATCTTTCGGCATCGCTGCGCGAAACGGCCGAGGAACTCATGCGCGATGAGGAGCAGGCACAGACAACCGTCACCACCTCCACGCTGGAACTCGGTATCGATATCGGCCGTCTGGAGCGTGCGTTTCAGATCGACGCGCCGTTTACCGTCAGCTCCTTTTTGCAGCGAATGGGCCGCACAGGGCGCCGCGATCTTCCGCCCGAGATGTGGTTTGTCATGCGCGAGGAGGAACCCGAGCCGCGCACGATGATGCCCGAGACCATTCCGTGGAAGCTCCTGCAGGGCATCGCGCTCGTACAACTCTATCGCGAGGAAAAGTGGGTCGAGCCGCCCGAGCTCGATCGACTCCCCTACAGCCTGCTCTACCACCAGACTATGTCGACGCTTGCCAGCACCGGCGAACTCACGCCGGCAGAGCTTGCCCAGCGCGTGCTCACACTCAGCTATTTCCATCGCATCTCGGCCGATGACTATCGCGTGTTGCTGCGTCACCTCATTAAGATCGACCATATCCAAGTCACCGAGGGCGGCGGGCTCATCGTGGGTCTCGCGGGCGAGCGCATCATCAACAACTTTAAGTTCTACGCCGTGTTCCAGGAAAACGAGGAGTTCACCGTTCGCAGCGAATCGGCCGAGCTGGGCACGATTGTCAACCCGCCCCCGCCCGGTGAGCGCATTGCCATCGCCGGCCATTGCTGGATTGTCGAGGAAGTGGACTGGAAGCGTCACACCGTCTTTGCCACGCAGGTCAAGGGCCGGGTGCCGGCCTACTTTGGCGACTGCCCCGGCGACATCAATACACACGTACTCGAGCGTATGCGCAAGGCGCTCAACGAGCACGCGGCGTATCCGTACCTGATGGGTAACGCGCGGGCCCGTCTGGCGCAGGCTCGCCATACGGCCGAGATTTCGGGCGCGGGAACTAAGCCGCTCATCAACCTGGGTGGCGACACCTGGGTGCTCTTCCCCTGGTTGGGCAGCTACGCCTTTTTGGCGCTCGAGCGCATGCTCAAGATTAAATGCGCCGCTGAGTTGGGCCTTCGCGGACTCGACCCGTCACGCCCGTACTTTATGCAGTTTAAGATGAAGGCCGACGAGGAGACGTTCTTTGAAGTGCTCGCCGCCGAAGCCGAGAAAGACTTCGACCCCATCGACCTCGTCTATCCCGGCGAGGTGCCTTACTTTGATCGGTACGACGAATTCGTTCCAGAAGAGCTCGTGCGCAAAGGCTTTGCCGAAGGCGTGCTCGACATCGAGGGCATGAAGCAGCGCGTTCTCGGCTGGCGCGACCACGCCTAAGACCAGTCTTTTTGGGACGGGGAGACCTATTTGTCGTGAAGAGCGGTGCCGAGGAAGTCGGTGTCGAAGGGCACGGCTTCGGCAAAGGCGTAGTTGCCGTCGCTGGCGATGAGCAGGTAGTTCTCCTCGCCGCCGAACTCTGCATCGCCACATGGGACCACCCAGGCGTGGGCGAACACCTCGAGCGCCGTGGCGGCGCAATCGCGCAGGAACGTTACGTCGCT
>USDE01000313.1 GCA_900553345.1 uncultured Collinsella sp. | reverse complement strand
GAGCCGGTCGCTGCCCCTGTTGCTGCCGCGGAGTCTGACGCAAAGCCCGCGCTCGATTCTGCAGCCGGTCTGGATATTCTGGCGTCTGCCGCTCCGGCACAGGTTGAAGACGAGGCCGCCGACGAAGACTATGACGAGTATCCGCAGCGCGTGTCCTATGAGAGCGACACCGATTTCTCGGCCGAGCTTCCCTCGACAACGCCCCATGCCGATATCGCTTCCGCGTTCTCCTCGATTGGTGCCAGCGCTTCTAGCTTCTTTAAGGGTGCCTTTGCGAAGGGCAAGAAGTTCGTCGACGACTTTGAGGAAAAGCGCGCCGCTGCCCGCGAGGCCGCCGAGCGGGAGGCCATCGCCCAGCAGCAGGCCGCCGAGGCCGAGCGTGAGCGTGCGGCACAGGAGTTCGAGCAGAGCGAGGCCGAGCAGCCGGAATCTGCGGATGTCGCCGACGCCACGACGTCCTTCGAGGCTCCGCAGCCGGCATCCGCTGACGTTGCCGAGGCTACGACGTCCTTTGAGGCGCAGCAGGTCGATGGCACCATGTCATTTGATGCCACGATGACGTTTGAGAAGCAGGGCACCGCAATTGCCGAGCCCCTTCCCATCTCCGATGATGCTCAGGACGCCGCCGATGATTCGGTTGTCGACGAGGCCGATTCCGTTGAGGCCAGCGTACCCGAGCAGGTCGAGGTTCCTGCTATGGAGCAGGAGTCCCCTGCGATTGACGAGGCTCCCAAGACGGATGAGTCCAGGCCTTATTCTACGCAGATCTTTACCATGCCCGCGCCGAGCGACCCCGGTGCCACGGTGGCCAACGCCGCTCCCACGCAGGACGAGACAGTTGACTCTCTCATGGCGCAGATTTCGTCTCAGGTGCCTCCGCGCCAGCAAATGAATATTCCCGATCCGGCCTCCGCGCCTGCGCCCTCTTCGTCGCCGCTGGCCTCGGTCCCCGATCCGTCACTGCCTTCGATGCAACAGGCTAACGTCGCGTCCCGCACGTCGCTGTTCGATCTTCCCGATCCTTCGGCACAGACAAATGATCCCTTTGCGACGGCGCAGGGCGCCGAGCCCACATCGGCACCGGTCGCGGCCCCCATGCCCATCTCCTCGGGCGCACAGCCGCTCGAGACCATCTCGGCTCCTGCTTCGACGGGTGCCAAGCCGCAGAAGCGTGGCCTGGGTGGCTTGTTCGGTCGCAAAAAGAAGAACGAGCAGGACAGCATGAGCGACTGGCTGGGCGTCGAAGACGATTACGATGCCAAGAAGTCTGGTCGCGGCATTGGCTCGTGGGATAACTTCGAGGATGACGACGACGGTTGGAAGGGCGGCGCCACCTCCTCCGATGGTGCTTCTGCCGAGGATATGCTCTCGGCCGTTGCCTCCATGGGTGACGATGAGCTGCTCGGCCACGATATCTGGTTCGTCGCAACGGGCGCGTCCGATTGCGATGGCGCCGGCATGAGGGCGTTTTTGGCCTCGCATCGTGACAAGCTCCGCGGTGTGTTCTTCATCAACCTCGAGTCTATCGGTGCCGGCAGGCTTTCGGTGGTAACGGTCGAGGGCGAGCAGCAGCTGTTTAAGGGCGATCGCCGCATCATGAATCTGGTCAGCAAGGTGTGTAAGTCGTTCCACGTCGATTGCGGTGCGTTCGAGATGCCCTATGCAAAAACCGATGCATCCGCAGCGCTCGAGGCGAGCCGTCGCGCCCTTACGATTGCCGGTGTGGACGGCCCGCGCCTTGCCTGTGCTCGCACCGAGGATGACCTGCCGTACAACGTCAATCCGACCAATATCGCTACGGTGTCCGAGGTCGTGACCGAGGTCATTCGTCGTTCGTAGACAGACCCGCTAAGGAGTCAGCGTGTTTTCGTACATCAAGCGCCATTGGCCCATCTATCTGATCTTGACCCTGATCGCTATCGCATTGGGTTTTGGGGCCGCGTATGTCGTTGGCGTTAAGGGCTCGACGCCCGAGACGACAATGAACGAAGAGGTGGAGCAAGAGCAAAGTTTGGGTGCCGACGGTATTTCCGAGTCCGATCAGGCAGCCATCGATGGCGGTTCGTCATCTGCTGAATAGCCGATTCATAGTTTATGCCCAAGGCGGGCGAGCCGGGAGACTGGCTCGCCC
>USDE01000312.1 GCA_900553345.1 uncultured Collinsella sp. | reverse complement strand
ATGAGCCAGGTTACGGGGTAAACCAGCAGCAGGTGCTCAAGCGACGGATCGAACGGCATAATCGCAAACACCCAGATCACCCTGAGCACGACGGTGCCAAAAATCGTGAGCAACATGGGCTGCAAGCTCACACCGGCACCGCGAATGGAGCCCGACGCGTTTTCGATAATCGAGAAGATCGCGTAGAACGGCGCGATGAAATGAAGAATCGTCGTGGTGTACGACGATATCGAAGCATCGTCGACAAACAGACGCGACAACGGACCCGAGAACACCAGCAGCATGGCAGACAGGCCACCAATGAGCATAAACGACAGCACGAGCGACGTATGGTAGCCCTTGCGCATGCGCTCGTAGTTGCGCGCGCCAAAGTTCTGCGCCGAGAACGTGGTGATCGACACGCCAAGCGCCTCGGTGACCATCCAGACAATGCCATCCAGGCGACCCGAAAGACCCCACGCCGTGGTGACATCGGCACCAAACGAGTTGACCGACACCTGGATCAAAACGTTGGAAATCGAATACGCAGCAGACTGAAAGCCAAGCGGCAGGCCGCACGAGATCATGCTCTTACAAATGCCAGGATCAATACCGAGCTTGGACAGCGAAAGTCGCCACGCACCCGGTGCGTGCATCATACGCATCACGATCATCGTGGCGTTGGAGCAAATGGTCAGCGCCACCGCGATACCGCAGCCCAAAGCCTCCATATGCAGCACGGCAACAAAAATGATATCCAGCACCACGTTAACGAGGCAGCCGGAGGCAATGATCACGGCAGGTCCGCGCGTATCGCCCACGGCACGCAGCAGCGCGGTGCCCATATTGAGCAGCAGCGCCGCAACCATGGCGGCAAAGTAGCAACGAGCATAGGCAACGCCCTCGGCAAGAAGCTCATGCGGCGTATTCATCAAAATGAGCATGGGCTCAACGAACACTACGCCGAGAATCGAGAAAACGATACCGCCCACCAGCGCGAGGGTCATGGCCGTATGGACCGAACGACTCAGTCGCTCATCATCGTGCTGGCCAAAATACTGACCGGTAATGACCGCGCAGCCGGCGCCGACGCCAACGCAAAAGCCAATGCAGAGCTCGGTGAGCACCATCGTGGCCTGAATGCCACCCAGTGCAAGCTTGCCGCCAAACTGGCCGACGATATAGGTACCGATAAGCGTGTAGGCCTGTTGAAAAAACGAACTAAAAAAGATGGGAACGCACAGCGAAAGCAGCTGCTGCCAAATAACACCCTGCGTTACATCGATAGCCGTAGATTTCTTAGCCACACGCCCTCCCCACCAGCATACGTCAAACAACAAAACGGCAATTTAAGGCCAAAACCAATAGCAGCTTAGCACCGACCGGCGTCGACCGAAACACCCCGAGTCAGAGCCCGGTGCGAACTATCTGCCTAGTGATACAAACCCGGCTGGTAGTGATACTCATTGCTCACATGCGGGCACAGCTGCCAAAAGGCGACGGCACTCGCCGCGGCCACGTTGAGCGAATCGACCCCGTGCGCCATCGGAATGCGCACGGCCCGGTCGCAGCCCGCGATGGTCTTGGCGCCCAGGCCGGCACCCTCGGTGCCCATAAAAATTGCCAGGCGGTCAATCTCCTGTAGCGCGGGATCGTCCAACGACACTGAATCGTCCGTCAACGCCATGGCGGCACACGAAAAACCGGCATCGTGCAGCGCCGCCAGGCCGTCATGCGGCCACACGCGCGCCTCACTGCCAATACGCGTCCACGGCACTTGAAACACGGTCCCCATGCTCACGCGGGCCGAGCGACGGTACAGCGGGTCACAGCACGTAGGGCTCACCAGAATGCCGTCGACATTGAGCGCGGCGGCCGAGCGGAAAATCGCGCCGACGTTGGTGTGGTCGACAATACCCTCGAGCACGCATACGCGCACCGGTCGCTTCCCCGCAGCTTTTACGACGCCGCCCAAGAACTCATCGACTGGAATCTGTCGGGGACGACGAAAAGCCGCGAGCGCGCCGCGTGTCACATTGAAGCCCGTCAACTGCTCCATGAGCTCCATGGAGGCCACGAACACAGGAACCGGACCTGCGCCCTCGCGCGCAACCAGGCGCTCAAACAGCGGCATCATCTGATCGAGCCAGCGTTCGCCCAAAAGAAAGCTCACCGG
>USDE01000311.1 GCA_900553345.1 uncultured Collinsella sp. | reverse complement strand
CGGGTGGTTTAAAGCTGGCCGCTGCGCGGCCAGCAGACTAAAGTCTTGAACAAAAAGGGTCCCGCACTTGCGGAACCCTTTTCAAGTATTTATGTGGCTCGTGCTTAGTAGCCGACGATACCCTGCGGGAAGAAGAACATGCACAGGACGACACACACGGCAAAAACGACGGCCATAATTACCGTCAGGCGATCGAGGTTCTGCTCCATGACGCCCGTGGCAGAGCTGGAGTTATACAGCGAGCTAGCGATCATATCCGAAACGCCGGTGCCCTTACCAGAGTGCATCAGGACGAGAATCGTCAGCGCCACGGCAGAGACAGCCCAAACGACAAACAGAAGAATCTGAAACGGACCCATAGATAAGCTCCTTAATAGAACAATTCAAACTCCAGTACTTTACCACAACCCCCAGCACTCCCCCATCAGCCATTTGGTGACGAGGTAGAAATAGCGCAAAAAAGAGGGTTGTCCGGTTGTGGACAACCCCCTTACTAGAAAACGGTATTTGTTTTCTATTAGGCCTCGGTGGCGAGTACGCGACCCGTCATCTCGGCGGAAGGCTCAATACCAGCCATGGTGAGCATAGTCGGAGCGATATCGGAGAGACGGCCGTCCTCGATACCGGTAAGCTGTGCCTTCTCATCAACGATGATGAACGGCACGCGGTTGGTGGTGTGAGCCGTGAACGGATGCTTGGAACCGTCGGAAGCGACGTCAAACATGTGATCGGCGTTGCCGTGGTCGGCGGTGATCAGCGCAAAGCCGCCCTTGGCGAGAATCGCCGGGACAACCTTGGACAGGGCATCGTCAACGGCCTCGACAGCCTTAACGGCAGCGTCGAACACGCCGGTATGGCCAACCATGTCGCAGTTTGCGAAGTTCACGATGTAGAAATCAGCGCGATCCTCGTTGATGGCGGCGACAAGCTTCTCGGTAACCTCAGGAGCGCTCATCTCAGGTTGCAGATCGTAGGTAGCGACCTTGGGGGAAGCGACGAGCACGCGCTCCTCGCCCTCCTTGGGCTCCTCGATGCCGCCGTTGAGGAAGAACGTCACGTGGGCGTACTTCTCGGTCTCGGCGGTGTGCAGCTGCTTCAGGCCATTGGCGGCGATAACGTCGGCCAGGACGTTCTCGGGGAACGTCTTGGGGAAGGCGACCTCGACGTCAAACGTCGGGTCGTACTCGGTCATCGTCACAAAGTGCGAAAGCTTGATCTGCTCGCGCTCAAAGCCGTCGAACTCCTTGTCCGTGAACACGCGAGTCATCTGACGGGCGCGGTCGGGACGGAAGTTGAAGAAGATGGCCGCGTCACCCTCGTGGATGCCCTCGTTGTGGGCAGCAAAGGGCTCGACGAACTCATCGCCGCGCGGATCCTTCTCGTAGTAGGCCTTGATACCGGCAACGGGGTCGGTATCGGCATCGGACGCATTGACCATGACATCGTAGGCGCGCTGGATGCGCTCCCAACGGTTGTCGCGGTCCATGGCCCAATAACGGCCCGAGACGGTGGCAACGCGAGCGTCGCAACCGGTCTCCTCGGAGATCTTGGCCAGGAAGGCGCAGAACTCACTCATGTAACCGGCACCGGACTGCGGGTCGACGTCGCGGCCGTCCATAAAGGCGTGGACGCGAACGGTCTTGACACCGTGCTCGGCAGCCATCTTGACCAGAGCCTCGACGTGGTTCATGTGAGAATGAACACCGCCAGGACTCATAAGGCCCATGAGATGGAGAGTCTTGCCGTCAGTCTTGACATCGTCCATAGCCTTGACGAAAACCTCGTTCTTGGCGATGGAACCGTCCTTGATGGCATTGTTGATGCGCGAAAGCTCCTGGAACACGATGCGGCCGGCACCGATGTTGAGGTGACCCACCTCGGAGTTGCCCATCTGACCGTCGGGAAGGCCCACATCCTCGCCCGAAGCACCGAGCGTGGTGTGAGGATACTTCTCGTACAGGCTATCAAGGAAGGGCGTCTTAGCAGCGGCGACGGCGTTCTCGCCATCGGCCGGAGCCAGGCCACAGCCGTCCATGATGATCAGGAGTGCAGGAAGATGACGTTGTGCCATATGTCCTACTCGCCTGCCTTGACGACCATAGAAGCGAAGTCGGCAGCCTTGAGCGAAGCGCCGCCCACGAGGGCGCCGTCGACGTCGGGCTTGGCG
>USDE01000310.1 GCA_900553345.1 uncultured Collinsella sp. | reverse complement strand
TGCGCCCGCGCGATTCGTCGGCAACGACCAGGTTGGTGGTGAGCGGGTTGAGCCCGCGGTCAACGCACTCGACGCTAGCGTAGAACGTCTTAAGGTCGATGCAGACATAGGTGTGACGCTCGTGCCCCACGCGTCCTCCCATCAAACACATGTTCTTATCGAATACATGTTCGATAATACCCGCTTGTGCGGACATCGTCAAAACCTGTCCCTTTTTGGTCGGTCGCCGTTTGAGGGCGGATTGGCAACGCTCGCTGATTGTAGTCTTGACCTGCGCTAGAATAGTGGCATCTGAATGTCCGGGCGCATGGAGGCGTGCGCCCGTATGCTGAGGAGGACTTTATGGCAACTGTTGCCGCACCTATCGATGCTACGTCGACTGCCGCTTGGAAGGCGCTCGAGGCTCATCAGGAGAAGCTCGAGGCCGAAGGTATCGACCTCAAGGCCTGGTTCGCTGCTGACGCCGAGCGCGTGAACAAGCTGAGCTTTGACGCCGGTGACCTGCACTTCGATCTGTCGAAGAACCTGGTGACCGATGAGACCGTCAAGCTGCTGTGCGATCTTGCCCGCGAGGTGAAGCTCGAGGAGCGCCGCGACGCCATGTTCTCCGGCGAGCACATCAACACCACCGAGGACCGCGCCGTCCTGCACACCGCGCTGCGCCGCCCGGCAAGCGAGAAGGGCCAGCTCATCGTCGACGGCCAGGACGTCGTCGCCGACGTGCACGAGGTCCTCGACCGCATGTATGCCTTCGCCGAGCGCGTGCGCTCCGGTGAGTGGAAGGGCGTTACCGGCAAGAAGATCGAGCATCTGGTGTCCATCGGCATCGGCGGCTCCGACCTGGGCCCGGTCATGGCTTACGAGGCCCTGCGTCCCTATGCCGACGCCGGTATTGATTGCCGCTATATCTCCAACATCGATCCCAACGACCAGGCCGAGAAACTCAAGGGTTTGGATCCCGAGACCACGCTCGTGATCATTGTCTCCAAGACCTTCGCCACGCTCGAGACCCTCACCAACGCCCGCGAGGTCAAGACCTGGATGCTCGAGCAGCTCAAGGCTCAGGGCGCCATCGACGGCTCCGATGAGCAGAACGCCGAGGCCGTGGCAAAGCACTTCGTCGCCGTCTCCACCGCACTCGAGAAGGTTGAGGCCTTCGGTATCGACCCCGCCAACGCCTTCGGTTTCTGGAACTGGGTCGGCGGCCGCTACTCCGTCGACTCCGCCGTGGGCCTGTCGCTGATCGTCGTGCTTGGCCCCGAGCGCTTCCAGCAGTTCCTCGAGGGCTTCCACGCCATCGACGAGTACTTCTGCAACACGCCGCTCGAGAACAATGCCGTCGCGCTGATGGGCCTGTTCAACGTCTGGTACGTCAACTTCTTCGGTTCCAAGAGCCACGCCGTGCTTCCGTACTGCCAGTACCTGCACCGTTTCCCGGCCTACCTGCAGCAGCTGACCATGGAGTCCAACGGCAAGCATGTCCGCTGGGACGGCAGCGCCGTGACCTCCGACACCGGTGAGATCTTCTGGGGCGAGCCCGGCACCAACGGTCAGCACGCCTTCTACCAGCTGCTGCACCAGGGCACCGTGGTGGTCCCGGCCGATTTCATCGCCTTCGCCAACACTGCCAACCCCGCAACCGACAGCGGCCAGGATGTCCACGAGCTGTTCCTGGGCAACTTCCTGGCCCAGACCAAGGCGCTCGCTTTTGGTAAGACGGCCGATGAGGTGCGCGCCGAGGGCACGCCCGAGCAGATCGTCCCGGCCCGCTGCTTTGAGGGCAACCGTCCGACGACCTCGATCTTCGGCGACACGTTGACCCCGTTCGCGCTCGGCGAGCTTATCGCCCTGTACGAGCACATCACGTTTGTCGAGGGCACGGTCTGGGGCATCGACTCCTACGACCAGTGGGGCGTCGAGCTGGGCAAGCAGCTTGCCAAGCAGATCACCCCGGCCTTCCACGACGACGCCGCCAAGGCCGAGCAGGACGCTTCGACCCAGGCGCTCATCGAGTTCTACCGCGCTCACCGCAAGTAGTCGCTGCTGTTAACGCATCGCGCCTTATAGTCAGGGGTCCGTATCCTATCGGATGCGGGCCCCTTTGCTTTGCCGTGGTCCCGGGGCGCACGGCCTTTGTGGAACATCGCCGGGGCGCCGCGCGCTGCGAGAACCCTGCGCCTAGATCTCGG
>USDE01000309.1 GCA_900553345.1 uncultured Collinsella sp. | reverse complement strand
AATTTCTTCGCAAACTCAAAGTCGCGCTGGTCGCCGCAGGGAACGGCCATGACGGCGCCGGTGCCGTAGTCGGCAACGACATAATCGGCAACCCACACGGGAACCTTCTCACCGTTGACGGGGTTCACCACGTAGCGGCCGGTAAAGGCACCGTGCTTCTCGAGGGTGCCCTGGGCACGCTCGACGGCGGAGATATGCTTGGAGTCCTCGACGATCTTGGTGACGGCCTCCTCGTACTCCGTGCCCTCGACGAGCTCGTGCACACGAGCGTACTCGGGGGCCAGAACAAAGAAGGACACGCCAAACAGGGTGTCAGCACGCGTGGTGAAGACGGTGATCTTGCCCTCGTCGCCCTCGATGGGCTCGCCATCCTGGTCGCACAGGGTAAAGTCGACCTCGGCGCCCTCTGAGCGGCCGATCCAGTTGGCCTGCATCTGCTTGACGCGCTCGGGCCAGCCGGGGAGCTTCTCCAGGTCGTCGAGCAGCTCCTGGGAGTACTCGGTGATCTTGAAATACCACTGCTCGAGGTCGCGCTTCTCGGGCTCGGTGCCGCAGCGCCAGCACTTGCCCTCGGTGACCTGCTCGTTGGCCAGAACGGTCTTGCAGTTGGGGCACCAATTAACCGGGTTCTTCTTGCGGTAGACCAGGCCCTTTTCCCACAGCTTCTCAAAGATCCACTGACCCCAGCGGTAGTAGTCGGGGCTGCAGGTCTTGACCATGCGATCCAGATCGTAGGAGAAGCCCATGCGCTTCATCGTGGCGAGCGCCTGGTCCATATTCTTATACGTCCAGGCGGCAGCCTGCGTATTGTGCTTGATGGCGGCGTTCTCGGCGGGCAGGCCAAAGGCATCGAAGCCGATAGGGTGCAGCACGTCAAAGCCGCGCATGCGGGCCTGACGGGCCATGGCATCGCCGATGGTATAGTTGCGCGCGTGGCCCATGTGCAGGTCGCCCGACGGATACGGGAACATCTCAAGCACATACTTCTTGGGCTTGCTGTCGTCGGTGTCGACAGCAAAGAGGTTGGAGTCCTCCCAGGCCTTCATCCACTTGGACTCAATGGCCTGCGCGTCGTAGACAGGGATCTCGTCCTTATGATCTGTGCAATCGCACATATCAGCTCCTTTAATCTTAGCTGGGGTCGGGCGGCTTGGCTTTATACGACAAGCGAGATGCCTGCGACTTGCAGGCATCTCGCTTTATCTAAATAACGTGGTTGTAAATCAACCGCTATCTGTTATCCGCCCAAGCATGGTCGGGTTTTCTAAGTGCCGCAGATTGCCGTGAAAGAGGAGCGACGCGTACTTTGGTACGCGAGCGACGGTTTGAACGGCAAGGTGCGGTGCTTAGGAAAGCCGCTTATCGATAGGAAACGCTCTGCTGGGAATCCTTGACGACTACATCGTGGGCGCCGCCTTCGACGATCGAGGTCGAGCTCACCAGGGTCAGGCGTGCCTTTTCCTGGAGCTCGGGGATCGAAAGGGCACCGCAGTTGCACATCGTGGACTTGACCTTGTAGAGCGTGCCGCCCACGCCGTCCTTGAGGGAACCGGCGTAGGGAACGTAGGAGTCGACACCCTCGACGAAGCTGAGCTTCGCGGCGCCGCCCAGGTCGTAGCGCTGCCAGTTGCGGGCACGCGCAGAACCCTCGCCCCAGTACTCCTTCATGTACTGGCCGTTGACGTTGACGCGCTCAGTCGGGCTCTCGTCAAAGCGGGCGAAGTAGCGGCCCAGCATCATAAAGTCGGCGCCCATGGCAAGGGCGAGCGTCATGTGGTAGTCGTAGACGATGCCGCCGTCGGAGCACACGGGCACGTAGACGCCGGTCTCGGCAAAATACCGGTCCCGCTCTGCCGCCACATCGATGACCGCCGTGGCCTGGCCCCGGCCGATGCCTTTGGTCTCCCGGGTGATGCAGATGGAGCCGCCGCCGATGCCGATCTTCACAAAGTCGGCGCCCGCGTCGGCGAGGAAGCGGAAGCCCTCGGCGTCGACGACGTTACCGGCACCGACCTTGACGTCCTCACCGTAGTTGGCGCGAATCCACTCGATGGTGCGCTTCTGCCACTCGCTGAAGCCCTCGGAGGAGTCGATGCACAGGACATCGGCGCCGGCCTCGATGAGCAGCGGCACGCGCTCGGCATAGTCGCGGGTGTTGATACCGGCACCGACCATGTAGCGCTTGTCGCCG
>USDE01000308.1 GCA_900553345.1 uncultured Collinsella sp. | reverse complement strand
GCACTCGATAACCGCCCGCTTCGTTTTGATGAGTTTGAGGCGAGGATTCCCCAGTTCATCTACGTTTCGGCCACGCCGGGCGACTATGAGCTGCGGGTTAGCCAGAACGACGTTGAGCAGATTATTCGTCCGACCGGTCTGCTCGACCCCAAGATCGACGTTCGTCCGGTTCGTGGGCAGATTGACGATCTTGAGGACGAGATTCGCGAGCGCGTGGCGCGCAAGGAGCGCGTGCTGGTGACCACGCTCACCAAGCGCATGGCCGAGGACCTGACCGACCATCTGCTTGATGCCGGCATTAAGGTCAATTACATGCACTCCGATACGGCGACGATGGACCGTGTCGAGATCCTGCGAACGCTGCGCGAGGGAAAGATCGATGTTCTCGTTGGCATCAACCTGCTCCGCGAGGGTCTAGACCTTCCTGAGGTCTCGCTGGTGGCAATTCTCGACGCTGACAAGGAAGGCTTCTTGCGCAATCGCCGTTCGTTGATTCAGACGATTGGCCGTGCGGCCCGTAATGCCGACGGCGAGGTCATCATGTATGCAGACGTTGTGACCGATTCGATGAAAGAAGCCATCGAGGAGACGCAGCGCCGTCGCGAGATTCAGATGGCATATAACGAAGAGCATGGCATTGTTCCCAAGACGGTCCGCAAGGCCATTAACGACATTTCGAGCTTTATTGCCGAGGCCGAAAAGACTGTGGGCTCGAAGGGACGCTCGAGAGGCGATTCGCTGGGTCACGGTGCGTTCTATACGCCTGACGAAAACGGCGAGGGCGCCGCGCCGGAGACGGTGGCGCCCGAGCAGACACTTGCGGAGCAGTTGGAAGAACTGCCGCATGACGAGCTTGTGCGGATCGTCGAAACCATGGAAGAGGATATGCGCAACGCTTCTGCCGCCATGGACTTTGAGGAGGCGGCGCGCCTGCGCGATGCTGTCGTTCAGATTCGGGCGATGCTCGAGGGTGCGTCTGAGGACGAGACAATCGAGCGCTTACGTTCGCAGGCCCGCAAGGGTTCCACGTTCGCATCGGGCAGAAAACGCCAGGGTGCACGGTTTAAGAAATAGCGAACAGGCCCCGAGTTCCCTGTGGAGCTCGGGGCCTGTGTCTTTTGCGTGCTGGAATTCGTGCGCTAGAGGTCTGCGATCAGGGCTTCGGCGCAACGGATGCCATCGGTAGCGGCGCTCATGATTCCTCCGGCATATCCGGCTCCCTCGCCGCAAGGGTAGAGCCCCGGGGTCGATACAGCATGGCATTGCCGGTCTCGAGTAACGGTGACCGGAGAGCTCGAGCGTGTTTCAACACCGGTGAGGACGGCATCGGGATGGTCGTAGCCACGCAGTTTTTTGCCGAGCAAGGGAATTCCCAGACGAAGCGACTCGATGATATGTTGCGGCAATGACTCATCGATTGCTGTCCAAGTCACGCCGAGCGGATAGGTGGGCTTTACCTTGCCGCATGTCGTGCTGGCGCGTTCTGCAAGGAAATCGCCGACGAGCTGTGCCGGTGCGTTCCAGTTGGAGCCGCCAAGGCGATAGGCAGCCCGCTCGCAAATGCGCTGGAGTTCTACGCCTGCAAGAGGATCATCGCTGGGGAGATCATCGGGCGTGACGTTAACGAGGAGAGCGGCGTTTGCGTTGCGGCCGGCGCGGGCGTTGAGACTGGCGCCGTTGACGCACAGATGGCCGGGCTCTGAAGAGGCGGCGACAACCTGTCCGCCGGGACACATGCAGAATGAGAACACACTGCGGCCGTTGGGAAGATGGGCAACGAGCTTATAGGGGGCTGCTCCGAGCGCGGGATGACCCGCTGCGGGGCCATATTGCGCCCGATCGATATCACGCTGCGGGTGTTCGATGCGAACGCCCATGGCAAACGTCTTTTGAGCGAGGGCGACATGATGGGTTTTGAGAACCTCGAATACGTCGCGGGCAGAATGACCGCAAGCAAGGATGAGATGCTTTGTGTTGATTGACTCGCTTGTCGCGTCGTGGGACGACTGGATGTCGATACCGACAATGGTGCCAGACGCGTCGATGCGAATGTCGACGAGCTTCGTTCGATAACGGACGACACCTCCGAGCTGCTCGATGCGCTGGGATATAGCGGTGACAACTGTGGGAAGGATGTCGGAGCCAATGTGCGGCTTGGCATCCCACAGAATATCGCGGGGCGCACCCGCCTCGACG
>USDE01000307.1 GCA_900553345.1 uncultured Collinsella sp. | reverse complement strand
CCACCGAGGCGATGCCGACGCCGGTGTTGCCGCTCGTGGGCTCGATGATGGTGTAGTCGCCGCCGCGCACGAGCTTGCCGGCCTTCTCGGCCTCGTCAATCATGTTCTTGGCGACGCGGTCTTTAACGGACCCGGCGGGGTTGAAGTATTCCAGCTTGACGAGCACGCGGGCCTTGAGGTCCTCATCGGCCTCAAAGTGAGTGAGCTCCAGAAGCGGGGTGTGGCCGATAAGCTGATCGATGGACGTATAAACATTGCTCATGGTGAACCTCCAAAGTGTTCAAATGACTGGATACTGTGTGTTTTCACGGTGTGTGTAACAGCCAAACCCATAAACCTTATGGGTTGTTCTTTTTGCTGTTGGCAAGCATAGTAGGCACTAAAGCCTAGTAACGCAATAGGAAATAGAAGATTATTACGAGTCGATTAACCAGCTTGACGGGAATAGGTATTTTCAAAACCAATTTTTCGGCTAGAATTTCTACGAATTAAAAGACCGAAAGGCAGCAATATATATGTTGGTTTCCACAAAGGGCAGATATGCCCTGCGCGTTATGGTTGACCTGGCCGAGCACCAGGCGGCGGGCCGTATTCCCCTCAAAGAGATCGCTGCGCGTCAGGGGATTTCGGAGAAATATCTGGAGAACATTTTGGCTACGCTCGTGCGCGCCAATATGCTCTCGGGCATGCGCGGCAAGGGCGGCGGCTATGTGCTCACGCGTCCGCCCGAGCAGTATACGGTGGGCGAGATCTTGCGCCTGACCGAGGGCAGCCTGGCGCCGGTCGCATGCCTGGACGGCGACTGCAAGGGCTGTTCGCGTTCGGATGAGTGCCCAACGCTTGACGTGTGGAAGAACCTGGACAAGCTCATCAACGACTACCTCGATGGCGTGACGCTCGATGCGCTCGTCGCCCCCAACGAGGGCTATGACTACGTCATCTAGTCCCACCTGCCATTTGGGGACGGGGTAGAAATGGTCGATTTTCTTGCCCTCTGAGGCTTGGCAAATGACAAGGCCGCCCATCGTTGCGATGGACGGCCTTCGTTTTGGCATGTTGTGGCGGTTCGTATCCGGTCGCTTTAGTTCCTGGCGATGCTGTCGAGAATGCTGCGCATGATGGATACCAGGATGCTGCCCATAAAGGCCGATCCAAAGCCGGCAATGGAGATACCCGCTCCCAGCAGATTGACCGACAGGTAGCTGGCCAGCTCGAGCATAAAGCTGTTGACTACGAGCTGAAAAATACCAAGCGTGATAATAGTGAGCGGCAGCGAGATGACCGTCAGGAACGGCTTGACGAGCGAGTCGACTATGTTGAGGAACAGTCCCACGAAGGCAAAACACACCCAGGCGTCGGCCATGCCGAAGGGCTGAATGCCGGGGACGAGAAACGTTGCGATCGCGATGGCGATTGAGGTTAAAAGCCAGTTGAGCAAAAAGCGCATGGTGGGAATCCTTTCTTGCGCAGGGTGCGTTGGTGTCGCATGAAGTGGTTTGCTGCGGCGGCTCGGACGGCCGAGCGGGTGTGCCGCCCTGTTCGGCCGCCCATTGTCTCAGATATTCGTGGAGCTTGCGTGCGCATTCGGTTTCAAAACGGCGTTCGTCCTAGAAAATGTGCCGCTGGCAGAGAGTCTTGTCGCTTTAGTTTGGTGGTGTGCTAAACTGCTACGGGCAAAAGCCACAGGCGTTGCCCTATTGCATAGAACGGGCGAACGATGCCCGATGTCAGTATCAACTTCGATGCCTTTTGGCGGGTTTGGCGGTGATCGATGAATATCGAGAACATGTTTGACAAGCCTGATGTCAAGCAGCTGGTCCACGCATTTAGCCTTTTGGACGACGAGAAAGATATCCAAGCGTTTTTGACCGATATCTGCACGCCGCGTGAGATTTGCGATCTATCGCAGCGTTTGCAAGTCGCGCGTTACCTGGACGAGGGCGAGCCCTATGTCGAGGTTCAGGCGCGTACCGGCGCTTCGTCCACCACGGTGAGCCGTGTGTCCAAGGCGCTCAACGGCGAGTACGGTGGCTACCGCAAGATCCTCATTAAACTGGAGGATGGCGAGTAGGCCGCGCCAAAAACGAATTGTGCAAAACCGCTCCTCCGGGGGCGGTTTTTTGATCCCCTGGGGACGGAGGAAAACGGATCACCGGGTTAGACTGACCCTCTCCATGATCCGTTTTCCTCCGTCCC
>USDE01000306.1 GCA_900553345.1 uncultured Collinsella sp. | reverse complement strand
CGGGCGCGCAGGATCGACGGAGCGCTCATCGAGAACTCCTCCAGGCCCCAGCTGATCAGCAACGGCTCGAGCAGCGGATCGGCAGCGGCCTCGCCGCACATACCGACCATGATGCCGGCCTTCACGCCGCTCTCGATGATGTTCTTGAGCGAGCGGAGCACGGCGGGATAGTACACCTGGTACAGGTTGGAGATGGTGTCGTTGCCACGGTCGGCGCACATGGTGTAGCCGATCAGGTCGTTGGTGCCGATGGAGAAGAAGTCGGCGACCTCGGCCAGGCGATCAGCGAGCAGCGAAGCGGCGGGCGTCTCGACCATGATGCCGACCTCGATGTTCTCGTTGAACTTGCGACCCTCTTCGGTCAGCTCGGCCTTGCACTGCTCGACGAGCTCCTTGACAGCCAAAACCTCCTCGACGCAGGTGACGAGCGGGATCATGATCTTGACGTCACCGAAGGCGCTGGCGCGCAGCAGGGCGCGGAGCTGGACCTTGTACTGGTCGGGATTGGCCAGGCAGTAACGCACGGCGCGGAAGCCCATGAAGGGGTTGTCTTCCTTGACCATGTGCAGGTACGGGATCTCCTTGTCGCCGCCCACATCAAGCGTACGAATGATGACCGGAGCGCCCTTGAGCGCGCTGGCGACCTTGCGGTAGGCGTTGAACTGCTCCTCCTCGGAAGGAAGCTCAGCAGAGTCCATGAACAGGAACTCGGAGCGGAACAGACCGATAGCCTCGGCGTCGTGATCGAGCGCGTTGGGCACGTCATCGGGGTTACCGATGTTGCAGGCAATGATCTTCTTGATGCCATCGGCAGTCACAGAAGGCTTACCGCGGAAGGCCTCGAGGGCTGCCTTCTCGGCAGCGAAGGCCTCGGCCTTGGCGGTGTAGGCGGCGAGCGTCTCCTCGTCGGGATCGGCCTCGACGATGCCCTTGCCACCGTCGACGACAACGGTCATGCCGTTGCGCAGTGCGGTGCAGCTGTTGGAAACCGAAAGGACAGCCGGGATCTCGAGGGCGCGCGCGATAATCGCGGAGTGCGACGTACGGCCACCGGTCTCGGTGACGATACCGGCAACGTGGGCCTTATCGATCGTGGCGGTCATGGACGGCGTAAGGTCGTGCACGACAACGACGGTGTTCTCGGGCAGGACGGAGAGGTCAACGACCTCCTTGCCCAGCAGCTCGGCCAGAATACCGGTGCGGATGTCGGCGATATCGGCCGCGCGCAGACGGAACATCTCGTCGTCCATGGACAGGAACATGTTCTCGAACATGGTCGAGGTGTCCATGAGCGCCTGCTCGGCGCAGGTGCCGCCGTCAATGGCGGCGTTGATGGCGTCGGTCATGCCCGGGTCCTGAGCCAGGACGATGTGTCCGCTCATGATCTCGGCCTCGGCCTCGCCCACCGTCTCCTTCATGTGGTCGGCCTGTGCCTGGGTCTTCTCGCAGAAGACCGAAAGAGCGGACTGATAGCGCTCCTTCTCTGCTGCCGAATCAGCAACCTGGTGCGGCTCAAACGTCAAGTCGGGATCGACGGCGACCATAACGGTGCCGATACCGATGCCCTCGGAAGCGTTGACTCCCTGATACATTCCCATTCCTCTCTCCGTGTCATGTGATAAAGCGTTTTGCCATATCCATGACAAAAGAGCGCAGTTACCTTAAAACAGGTCACTGCGCCCCCAAATATGAACTTAGTTGTTCAACATGCGACCCGTTTGAGTTCTACTCGCCAAGACCGCTCTTGATGAGCTCGATGGCAGCAGCCAGAGCCTCGGCCTCGTCAGCGCCGTCGCACTTGACCTCGACCTCGGTGCCGCAGGGGATACCAGCAGCCATGAGGGCCATCGGGGACTTGCCGTTGACCTCCTTCTCGGGGGTGACGACCGTCACGTCGCAGGCGTACTTGCCCATGGTGGAGGCGAAGAGGCCAGCAGGACGCATGTGAAGACCCTGAGGATTAACGAGGGTAGCCTTCTCAGAAACCATAATTGACTCCTTTTTTGTGTTTAACCCCTGTCGACCATGCGACAGGAGCCATATTCACGACGTTGTTTATATTAACTCACATCAAACTGTTTTTCATTATGTTTCGCACGAATTATTGGACGGATGTCGTTCCTGTACGCTCGCCTGCCGGGCGGGGCGGTTAAGTTTGCTGCTCTACAGTCCTGCGCAAGACGGAAAGCACATTAAGTGCTTTCCT
>USDE01000305.1 GCA_900553345.1 uncultured Collinsella sp. | reverse complement strand
GCTGCAAAAGCGCGGCGCACGCGTCAAGGTCGTTATGAGCGAGCATGCTACGGAGTTTGTGGGCCCGCTCACCTTCCGCGCGCTCACCAATGAGCCGGTCGCGGTAGGTCTGTTCGACGATCCCTCCGACCCCATCCACCACATTTCGCTGGCGCAGGAGCCCGACCTGGTGGTCGTGGCACCCGCGACGGCCAATATCATCGCTAAGATGGCCAACGGAATCGCCGATGACCTCATCTCCACCACGCTGCTTGCCACGCCGCGACCCATCGTGATCGCACCCGCTATGAACAACGGCATGTGGAAGGCACCGGCGACGCAGGCCAACATGGCCACGTTGCGCGACCGTGGCGTCCATGTGGTGGGACCCGGCAGCGGCTACCTTGCCTGCGGCGACGTGGACACGGGGCGCATGAGCGAGCCCGAGGACATCGTCGAAGCCATCTGCGAGGTGCTCAACCCCGCGCCCCAAGACCTTGCAGGTAAACGAATTGTCATCACTGCCGGCCCCACGCATGAGCCGATCGATCCGGTGCGCTTTATCGGCAACCGGTCGTCGGGAAAGATGGGCATCGCCCTGGCAGGGGAGGCCGCTCGCCGCGGTGCTGAGGTCACGCTCGTGCTGGGACCGACGTCGCTCGATGTCCCCCACGGCGTGGAGTGCGTGCGCGTGCAGACCGCCGCAGAGATGCTGCAGGCGGCGCTGGGTGCCTTTCAGACGGCCGATGCGGCCATTTGTGCAGCCGCCGTCGCCGACTACACCCCCGTATCCCCTGCGGACCACAAGCTCAAAAAGGCCAACGAACGCTTGGATCGCATCGAACTGGTCGAGACGGTCGATATTTTGGCCGAGCTTTCACGCCAAAAGGGCGAGCGCCGTGTGATCGGATTTGCAGCCGAGACCGATAACGTCGTGGAGTACGCTAAGCGCAAACTTGCCCGCAAGGGCTGCGATGCGATCATCGCCAACGATGTCTCGCGCGCCGATTCGGGCTTTGGAACAGACACCAACAAGGCCTGGATTGTGAGCACAGCGGGTACACAGGAACTTCCCGTACTAACAAAACCCCAGCTCGCAGATACAATTTTAGACTTGCTCAAAAATAATTAAAAAAGTTCTTGCACAAGTCCAAAGTTTCGGGTTAATATACTTCCTGTTGCGAGCGAGAGCAGAGCAACAAACAAAAGCTTCGGGACGTGGCGCAGCTTGGTAGCGCACTTGACTGGGGGTCAAGGGGTCGCTGGTTCGAATCCAGTCGTCCCGACCAGAAGTTTGCAGGTCAGGCACCTAGTGCCTGACCTTTTTTGTTTTAAGCAATTGCTTAATTTTGATTAAGCAACAGGGTGCCAAAAATCTACCTGCGCGATAATCGCCTTTTGCGGTTACTTGTACGTTTTGCACGCGCTTGAGCCGATTTATTAACGCGATATGATTCTACATATGCGCAGCAGGTACACGCCAAGAACGGGCTGTATTTATCGCGGCGATATACACCGATATAGCCACTGTAACGAACAAGCGTGTCGCTGTATTTATTCCAGTAGCTCACTTGACCGGTGGACAAGTGAGCTGTTGCAACGAAACGCCAAGAAGAATGGGCTCTATACGAGGACGCCGCAGGGGTAATGGCGGGGGAGTGCTACGGGCGCCCTGAGAGCCGCTGTATGACCCCATGTCTCCTTAACTCGATAATTTGTGTTTCAAGCCACGAATCGGTCGAGCAATTGCCAAAAGAAAGGCCCATGCAGGATTGCACGGGCCTTACATCAGATCAAATTTGAGCTAGAAGCACCAAACGGGGCAGACGCAATACGAGTACCCCGCGTAGTCGGCGTACGTCGGGTCGCCGCTGCTGTCGACATTGAGGAAGTAGTAGGAGTTGCTCGGATTCACCGAGCGCTCCCACCAACTGCTGCCAATCTTCAGACAGGCATTAACAGAATAGTTCTCCGTCACCTTGACTTTGAAGGCCTCGTACTGGGTGCCCTCGGAGGAAGTCCAGGGATAGGATGCCCAATAGGAGGTGGGGGGCGATCTCAGAGTAGCTGAGCAGGAACAGCTTGTCCGAGGTAGCCGTCACGGCGGCGTTCTTGTTCTCATCACCGCCCCCGACATTGTTCGATAGCTTTTTGACGGCCTTCACCTTGGACTGGAAATCGGAGGGCATCAGATTCCAGATCTTGCCGGAGTTCATTTTCTGACGGAGTTCAGACTTCTCCCAACCGCCGG
>USDE01000304.1 GCA_900553345.1 uncultured Collinsella sp. | reverse complement strand
TTCCATAAAGTATATGCCGGAAAGCGGGAAAACGTGTTATACTGTTGCAGAATGAATGGAGAGAAAACATGATAAATTATAAAATGATATTGCAATACGATGGCAGCAGATACAGCGGATGGCAGGTTCAGGGAAATACAGAGCAGACCATTCAGGGAAAGCTGCAGTCGGTATTGGAGAAAATGACAGGAGAAGAAATAGAGATACATGGCTCCGGAAGAACGGATGCGGGCGTGCATGCCATGGGACAGGTGGCAAATTTTAAACTTCAGAGCGCATATGAACCGGAAGAGATAAAGCGGTACTGTAACCAGTATCTGCCGGAGGATATTGTGGTATTAGAGGTATCCGAAGTACCGCTTCGGTTTCACAGCAGATTAAACGCAGTAAAAAAGACTTATTGCTACCGCATTTTCTTAGGGGAGAAGCCGGATGTATTCCGGAGAAAATATGTAACACCGGTGGCAGAAAACCTGAATATTAACAAAATGAAGGCAGCGGCGGCGAGCGGGCCGTCGAAGGTGCTCCAGTCCGTACCGGCAACGCATGCGTGAGACAGGGCCGAGACGATCATGAACACCGGGATAAAGACGATGCGAACGCACGTCACGATGTTGGCGGGCGTCCAAACACTCGTCAGTTCCTTATTGCTCTCGTTTGCCACGACGCTCTCCTACTCCACAACATGACCGATAAGCTCATAGCAGAAGCTATCGGTAAACTCGACGGTCAGAATATCGCCCACGGACGCCTCGCTGGCGTCCAGATGCACCGCGCCATCGGAATCGGGCGCCTGGAACCAGGCGTGACCGATCAGCTCGGCGCCGTCCTCAGTCTCTTCGATGCCATCGACGATCACCTGGGCGCGCTCGCCCACATGGGCCGCCGTGGCGGCAAAACCGAGCGACTCGGCCAGATCCATGGCCTCCTGGGCACGCTCGAGCTTGACCTCCTCATCGACCTGGCCCTCCATCTTGGCGGCCAGGCTGCCCTCCTCACGCGAGTAGGCGAAAACGCTCGTGTAGTCAAAGCCGACGGTGTCCATAAAGTCGATAAGATCGCGAAACTCGTCGTCGGTCTCGGTCGGGAAGCCAACCATGGCCGTGGAGCGAATCACAATACCGGGGATGCGCTCGCGAAGGTCGCGGAACAGATCCTCGAGCTCCTGGCGCGAACCGGAGCGACGCATGGCCTTGAGGATGCGCGCATCGCAGTGCTGTACGGGGATATCGATATAGGGCAGCACCTCGGGCGTATCGCGAATCGTCTCGATAAGCTCGTCGGTCATGCCCTCGGGCTGCAGATAGAGCACGCGGACCCAGACGTTATGCGGGCGCACAGCCTCGGCGACGGCACGCAGCAGCTGCGCCAGATTGCGCGGCGAGCCCTCGGCGAAGTCCTCGTCGGCAAAGTCGGTGCCCCAAATGCCCGTGTCCTGGCCGATCAGCACGATCTCGCGCACACCGCCGGCAACCAGGTCGCGCACCTCGGAGATAATGCTCTCAGCATTGCGCGAATGATAGCGACCGCGAATGTAGGGGATCATGCAGAAGCTGCAAAAACGATTGCAGCCATCGGAAATCTTGACGTAGGCAACGGCACCCTCGACAGTACGCTTGACCTGCGGGATATAGGCCGCGATCTCGCGCTCCACGCCAAGAACGTCATCGATGACTGAGACGATACCGTCTTCCTCATCGGCCTTCACAAAGGCCGCGACCTCGGGAAGCTCGTCGGGCAGGTCATCGCCGTAACGAGACGGCACGCAACCGCACATGACGATGGGGCAGGCGCGAACGCCGTCCTGCACCTCGTTAGCGAGCTCGAGCGTGGTCTCGATGCTCTCGGACGTCGCCGAGGCGAGAAACGAGCAGGTGTTGACGATAGCGATATCGGCATCCTGCGGTTCGAATGCCTCTTCGTAGCCCGCAGCGGTCAAAAGAGAACGCATGCGGTCGGTATCGACCTCGTTCTTGGCACAGCCAAGCGTGATGTAGAGTACGGAGCCCAACGGAGTATCCATGTTGGAGAGCGGTCCTTTCGAGTAAGTTAGCGGTAGTTGGTAAACTGCAGCGGCTGGCCGTAGTCCTGTTCGCGCAGGAACTGAATCACCGTCTGAAGCGCATCCTTCGAGGCCGAGGTAACGCGCAGTTTATCGGCCTCGATGGTCACCTTGACCTTGAGCTTTTGATCCTTGATGTCCTTATTGATCTTCTTGGCGGTCGCCTGGTCGAT
>USDE01000303.1 GCA_900553345.1 uncultured Collinsella sp. | reverse complement strand
AAGAAGGAGTAACATCGGGACTTGCAGCGACGGACCTCAGGACACTCTTACACCATGTCTGCGCGCGCGACCCTTGCGTGAGAACGTTAGGCAACATTTGAGGAAGAACTCATCGGTTTAACACCCTAAGAGAGCTCTTGAACTACATTATTTGGCCCGCGATAGATTAACAGACCCCCTATCGTTGCAGTATACTCCAATTTTTGCACGGCGCAGGGGCACCCACCCCGGCATCGCTAATCAAAACCGCTTAGTCCGGGATCTCGTCCGCTTTTCCTCATCATTTTGTACGACGAATTACCCGAACGTTATTGACATATGAACATGCGCTCATATAATCGGAAGTAAGTTATATGAGCGCATGTTCATATGAAAGGATGTTGCAATGAGCGACCACGCTGATGAAATAAAGACTGACATCGAGGCCACCGAACCCGTGATCCCCACCACCTGCTCGCCCGAGGACCTTCCCGACGAGGAGTTGCTGTACGACTTGGCCGACCTGTTCAAGGTCTTCAGCGACACCACGCGCATCAAGATTCTCTATGCCCTCATGGGCCGCGAGCTCTGCGTAGCCGACATCGCCGAGGCGACCGCAACCTCGCAGTCGGCAGTGTCGCACCAGCTGCGCACCCTTAAGCAGTCGCACCTGGTCAAATTCCGCCGTGACGGCCGCAACATCCTCTACTCGCTTGCCGACGATCATGTCTACACCATGCTCAATCAGGGCATGAGCCATATCTGCGAATAGCAACCAACCACGGTACCAGCGCGGTCTGCACCCAAGCCGCAAAACAGGGAAAGGAACCCACCATGAAAAAGCAGTTTAAACTCGACGAGATCGACTGCGCCAACTGCGCGCGTGAGCTTCAGGACGAGCTGGCCAAGCTCGATGGCGTCAAATCCGTGTCCGTCAACTTTATGACCCAGAAGCTGACGCTCGAGGCCGATGACGCCGAGTTCGACGAGGTCCTCGACCGCGTTGTAGAGTTTACGGCCGACGCCGAGCCGGACTGCGAGATCATTCTCTAGCCCAGGTTTACGCCAACATGCAAGGCCGCGCATGCCGCGGCCTTTGCTCGCGAAATTATATGAGCGAGTGTTCATACATTCAATTGGGAGGATACGAGTCATGGCCACCGCCGACCCCAAGAAGAAAAAGAAGAAGCGCAAGAAGAAAGAGTCTCTTGAGCATAAGCGCAACCGCATCCTGGTAGCGCTGGGCATTTTTGCCGTGGTGTACGCCCTCGATGAGCTCGGTGCCCTCACCGCCGCATTCGGCACCCCGGACGACATCTACGCCAGCTTTGTGATGTTCCTCGTGCCGTTTTTGATTGCCGGCTACGACGTGCTCCAAAAGGCATACAACAACATCCGCCGCGGCAAGGCCTTCGACGAGAGCTTCCTCATGGCCGTCGCGACTATCGGCGCGTTTGCCATGGTGCTCTTCCCCGATACCGACCCGCACATGGCCGAAGGCGCCGCCGTCATGCTGTTCTACCAGGTCGGTGAGCTGTTCCAGGCATACGCCGTGGGCAAGAGCCGCAAGTCGATCAGCGCCATGATGGACATCGCGCCCGACTACGCTAACGTCGAGCAAGCCGACGGTACACTCGAACAGGTCTTTCCCGATGACATCGCCGTCGGCACCGTGATCGTGGTCAAACCCGGCGAGCGCGTGCCTATCGACGGCGTCATCGTCGAGGGCGAAACCCAGCTCGACACCGCCGCGCTCACGGGCGAGTCAGTCCCCCGCCCCGCCAAGTCCGGCGACGATATCATCAGCGGCTGCATCAACATGACGGGCCTCATCCACGTGCACACCACCAAGCCCTTTGGCGAGTCCACCGTCGCGCGCGTCCTGGAGCTCGTGGAGAATGCCAGCGAAAAGAAGGCGCGCACCGAGAACTTCATCACGCGCTTTGCCCGCGTCTACACCCCCGTCACCGGCGCCGCTGCGGTGCTCGCGCTCGGCGGCGGCCTGGTCACCGGTGCCTGGTCCGACTGGATTCTGCGCGGTCTGACCTTCCTGGTCGTCAGCTGCCCGTGCGCGCTCGTGATCAGCGTACCGTTGAGCTTCTTTGGCGGCATCGGCGGCGCATCCAAGCTGGGCGTTCTCATCAAGGGCTCCAACTACCTCGAGACGCTCGCGGACGTGGACACCGTCGTCTTTGACAAGACAGGCACCCTCACCCAAAACCGCATGACGGTCCAGCAGCTGTGGCTGCTCCCCGGCGGACACC
>USDE01000302.1 GCA_900553345.1 uncultured Collinsella sp. | reverse complement strand
CGCCTGCAGCATGGTACCCATGCCGCCGTCGAACAGCAGGTGCCCCGTGCCCTCGATGGCGGCGCGCAGGCGATCGTCCTTAATGCGCAGATCGTCGATCGTGCGCGTCTTGTACGTGGCACCGTTGCGACGTGCGGCATCAACGGGTGCCGCCAATGCAGTGCCGTCAGAATCATGAGTGATAAGCGGAGTAAACATCGAGGGCTCCTAATGGCTGGAATAGCAGGTGGTGTGGGCGGCGCGGAAGCGGCAGTGCTCGCGCATGCGGCAGATATTGCAGGTGGGGCGGCTCTGGGCGTCGTGGACTTCGCCGTCGAACAGGCCGATCACCGCGGTCACGCTCTTGGTGGGCATGAGCAGGCTGGTCGGCGTGACGGTAAGCCCGATGAGCCGCGTGGCGTTGAGCGCATTGACGATCGAGCGCTGGGCCGAGAGCGGGCAGTCGCCGTAGCCGGGGCTAAAGCGCCAGTTGCCGGCGAGTCCGTGTGCGGCGGCGTCCGTCTTGACCTGCTGGTCCATTTGCTCAACGGCGGCTTCCACGTAAGCGGAGCACGCGGCGTCGAGCACGGCGCCCTCCAGGGGATGTTGGGCTCCCGTGGTGCGCAGGCGACGCTCGGCGTCCATGCCGAGGGTGCATGCCATGAGCGCGGCAAAGCGGGCATCTTTGAGATGTCGATAGATATCGCGACCTCGCAGCTCAACGTTGGTGCCGACCAAGCGAATGCAAGGCTCACTTTGTTCGTCCACGCCCGTGGCATCGACGGCAAACACGCGGCGCACGCCACGAGGCTCAATGTCCAGTTCCAGACGCTCGACCACAAGCTCAATACGTCGTGACAGCTCGGGCTCAATCTGCTGGCCGCCGTAACCCAGGTACCGCAGCATCTCGGCGCGGTCGACACGGGGATGGTACGCAGCATCGACACGGTAAAGCGCCGGCGACGCAAGGTCGGCCGGCACTTCGACAGCGGTTGTATCGATGTGCGGTTTTTCCATTACCCCAGGCGCTCCATAATGGTCGCGGCGATCGCAGGACGGTTCATAGTGTACAGGTGCAGGCCGTCGGCGCCGTGCTCCTTGAGGTCGCAAAGCTGGCGGGCGGCATAATCTACACCGGCTGCCTGCAGGCTCTCGGGGTCGTTCTCGTACTTGGCGAGAATCTTGATGACGGGGGAGGGCAGCGACGCGCCGCACATAAAGACCATGCGGCTGATCTGCGACTTGCCCATAAACGGCATGATGCCCGCGGTAATGGGCACGGTGATGCCGGCCTTGTCGGCAAGCTCGCGAAAACGGTAGAAGCACTCGTTATCAAAGAAGAGCTGTGTCACAAAGAAGCTCGCGCCGGCGTCCTGTTTTTGCTTGAGGTGTTCGACCGAGAGGTTGAGATCCTCACAGGCAATGTGGCCCTCGGGGTAGGCTGCGGCGCCCACGCAAAAGCCGGCGTCGACGAGCTCGGGGATGAGGTCGCGGGCGTAGGCGTAGTCGGAGGCGGGCTTGTCGTCCTCGGTCGCGCCGGCAGGGAGATCGCCACGCAGGGCCAGAATGTTTTCAACGCCGGCGGTGCGATACTCGTCGATCTTGGCGGCGATGTCGGCGTGGGTGCGGCCCACGCAGGTGAGGTGTGCCACCGAGGGCGTGTCGAATTCGCTCGAAATCATATGCGCGATGGGGGCGGTGGTGGCACCGTTGCCCGAGCCGCCGGCCGAGCAGGTGACCGAGACAAAGCTCGGCGAAAGCTTGCACAGATTGCCTGCCACTTCGCGAGCCGTGTCGAGGGTGAGCTCGCCCTTGGGCGGGAACATCTCAAACGAAACGGGCGCGGTGCCCTGGGATGCTGCCTGCTTAAAAACCTCGTCGACGCGCATATCGTGCTCCTCTAGATACGTAATAGTGTGATGTGTTGTAAGGATTCTACAGCACCACTGTGTCACGGTGGAGTTTCACTCGTTATTCGGGGATACCAATCAAAGATGCCTTGCTATCGGCTTTCTCTATAACAGAGCGGCTAATCTAGGCACGGACTATAAAGACTGGTATCTGATGCAAAATACCAGTTAATAGAGCTCCATCCCAAATTGACTACCCTTAAACCATGGGGAGAGGTCTGCAATTTATGCAGTTGATTGGCTGTTGAGGGTGGCAACGCCGCCTCGATAGGGTAACCTCATTGATTGGTTTCGCGACAGCAACATAACGGTAATGTCGCGGAAACACGGCGAGTCTAAGCTATGACTCGTTCGTTAGTAATCAACAC
>USDE01000301.1 GCA_900553345.1 uncultured Collinsella sp. | reverse complement strand
TCGCCGTTAGAACTCCGCAAACTCGGGGGCGCCGATCTCGATCTCCTCGCGCCCCGCCATAAGCTCGCGCATCTTAGCGCAAAACGGCTCCTGCTCCCCCGCCTTAAACACCAAATGAAGTGTCACGTCATCCGCGTAATCGGTATCCGAAACCTTGGCACCCGAATCCTGCGCCAAACGAAGCACCTGCCCATACTGCGGATAGGCCACATGCACGTCAACAGGCACGACGCTTGTCATCTCAACGATCTGCCCGGCCTCCTGAGCCGCGGCCACCGCCGCCTGCGTCGCCGCAGTATAGGCGCGCACCAATCCGCCAGGCCCCAACAGCGTGCCGCCAAAATAGCGCGTCACCACGCAGCAAACATTTTTGAGCCCCGCACCGCGCAGCACCTCGAGCGTCGGCATCCCGCTCGTGCGGCTCGGCTCGCCGTCATCGCTCTGGCGCTCACGTCCATCGACCAAAATCCAAGCGGGAACATTGTGTCGAGCGTCGTAATGGCGCTTGCGAACGGTCTCGATAAAGGCATTCGCCTCATCCTCGGACTCAATATGGACCAGCTGGGCAATAAACCGGCTCTTGCGGTCCACAAACTCGCCCGAAGCCTCAGTATTCGATTGCAGAGTAAAATAGCTGTCCAACAAAGCCCCTCAACAACAAGCAAAGCAACAAACAGCCTCAATAATACGGCAAAGGCAGTACCATTGCCCTCGCCAACAAGAACGGAAGCGCCAATGATGCCGTCGCCAACAGCGAGAACCCGTCAGCGCGAGCAAGGTGCCTTGAAAGACGAGGGCATTGACCTTATGGTCATGCCCGAAGGCTTGAAAGGCAGATTGCCGCGCTGACGGGTTCGCAGCGTCAACAAAGTGCCGAGTGGGCCTATAAGCCGGGTTCTGTCGTGAACGGTCATTTATCTTGTCTGCACGTTACCGTGCAGCTCCACGCACGCTACCCGAACGCGGACCGGGCCGGCCCATAGCGTTCCTATTCGCGCTTGCTCCGGATGGGGCTTGCCAAGCCGCCGTGTTGCCACGACGCTGGTGGTCTCTTACACCACCGTTTCAGCTTTTCCCTTTACGCCTTGCGGCGCAGGTGGGAGTCTTCTTTTCTGCGGCGCTTTCCGTCGGATCACTCCGCCCGGCCGTTAGCCGGCATCCCGCCCTCTGGAGCCCGGACTTTCCTCACGCGTGCTGCAATCAGCACATCGCGCGACCGTCTGGCCCACTCAGCAGTGCAAGAGTGTAGCACACCGTTGCCGCAGGCAATGGCACAACACAAGCGTTCGACACGATAAACCAAGAACCGCGCTATACAGTACAATAGGGTCGTCGATGGGCAACGTCGTCAGTCGAGACGCGACCGCGCTCCGCACCCCTCCGTCTACTCGGTGCGTTCCCGCCTCCTCCCCGAGGCGGGATGTCGGCATTTTTTATGCATCGACAACCAAATAACGTGTGGACAGCCCGGCAGCATTGCGCATCTCGGCGCCAAATGCAAAAAGGGACCCGTCCATTGCGGACGGATCCCTTAAAACAAGTGATCGTCAAACCGATTTACTCGGCGTCGGTCTCCTCGTCCTTCTTCTCGGAAGGCAGCGGGGTAACCTCGATCTCGACGCCCAGAGTCTCAGCAGCAGACTTCATGGACAGGGAGATACGACGACGGTCGAGGTCGATCTCCATGACCTTGACCTGAACCTTGTCGCCCACATGGGTGACCTGAGAAGGCTGATCGACGTGCTTGTTGGCCATCTCGGAGATGTGCACCAGGCCCTCGATGCCCTCGCCCAGGTCGACGAAAGCGCCGAACGGAACAAGCTTGGTCACAGTGCCCTCGACGATAGCGCCGACGGGGTACTTCTTGACCAGTGCACGCCACGGATCCTCGGTGGTCTGCTTGAGACCCAGGGAGATGCGCTCGCGGTTGAGGTCGACGTCGAGAACCTCGACCTCGACCTCCTGGCCGACCTTGACAACCTCGGAAGGATGGTTGACGTGGTTCCAAGAGAGCTCGGAGATGTGGATGAGGCCGTCGATACCGCCGAGGTCGACGAAGGCGCCGAAGTCGACGATGGAGGAAACGGTGCCCTGGAGACGCATGCCAGACTTGAGCTTGGACAGGATCTCGGAGCGCTCAGCCTTACGGGACTCCTCGAGCACGACGCGACGGGAGAGGACGACGTTGTTGCGGTTGCGGTCCATCTCGATGACGCGGGCCTCGATGCGGGTGCCCATGTAGGAGGTGAGGTCCTTGACGCGACG
>USDE01000300.1 GCA_900553345.1 uncultured Collinsella sp. | reverse complement strand
CCAGAGCTCCTCGAGGGAACGGGCAAAGCCGCCACGGTTGCCAAGCCCGGTAAGCTGGTCGGTAAAGGCGGTCCTGATCAGATCCTCCTGACGCTCGAGAAGGTCACGGACGGTCTTTTCGAGCGTTTCGGTGTAATTGCTGACAGTATCCATGTTCTAAGCGGCTTTCTGAAGTCGGAGCGGATTGCGTCGGGCGAGCTCGTTGTGTACACGCATCGTTGCTCAGCGTTTTGCGTGTATCCAGGCCCCCGCCTTGCTGCGTTGTTGGGTTACTTTGCCGGCTAATGTTCGCTGTTGATAACTGCTGAGTAGTATAAACAACAGTGCAAAATTATATAGGGGTACACATGCTGTGGGTGGCTATTATTCGACAAACGGCAGCGCGATGATGCGATGTTCGATAAAAATGCGACTGGGGCGGTATATGTTGACGGGTATGCTTGTTCCGTTTGAATTTGTGGGGATGGAGATGGTCGCATGGCACAGTCAACTATGACGCGCACGGTGGGGCTCGCGCTCGAGGGAGGCGGCTACCGCGGTATGTATACGGCGGGCGTGCTCGACGTTTGGATGGAGCACGGTTTGACCTGCGACCATATGGTGGGCGTCTCGGCGGGCGCGGCGTTTGGCTACAATTTTAAATCGCGCCAGATCGGCCGTGCCATTCGCTATAACAAGGCCTATTGTGCCGATAAGCGCTATGCGGGTGTAGCAAGCTGGCTGCGGACCGGCGATATGTTCAATGCCGATTTTGCCTATCACGAGGTGCCTATCGAGCGCGATCCCATTGACTTGGAGGCGTATCGCGCCTGTCCTATGCGGTTTACGTGCGTGTGCACCGATATCGAGACGGGCAAGGCCGTCTACCACGACCTGCCCTATGGCGACGAGAGGGATATCGAGTGGATCCGGGCATCGTCGGCGATTCCCGTGGCGACGCGTCCCGTTGCTATTGACGGGCATAAGTATCTGGATGGTGGCGTGGCTGATTCTATTCCCAGTGCATGGCTGTTTGCGCAGGGGTATGACCGCAATATCGTGGTACTCACGCAGCCGGCGGGCTTTGTGAAGCAGCCCAACAGCGTGATGCCCATGCTGCGGCGCGTGTTCCGTCACTACCCGGAGTTTGTCGCGGCGCTTGAGCATCGGCATGAGGTCTACAATGCTACGCTCGATGACCTGGCGCGTCGCGAGGCTGCCGGCGAAATCTTTGTGGTGCGGCCGAGCGAATCGGTGAAGGTGCCGTCGCTGTGCCGCGAGCCCGATGAACTCGAACGCATCTATCAGATCGGCCGCCGCGATGCGGAGGCAACCTTGCCGGCACTGGAGACATATCTGGCAGGGTAGAGGCTGCTGCCGCCATCTCGGCGGGAAGCGCATCCCGGAATGGAGGTCCAAACTGGGATGCGCTTTCCATCGCTGAAGATATGAGGCTGCGAATCGGCTGCTCGGCTTGAGCCTATGCCTGCTGCCAGGTATCGACGAGCTCCTTGGCGGCGGCGTAGGGGTCGTCGGCACTGCAGACGGCGCTCACCACAAAGAAGCCATCGACGCCGGTGGCCTTGAGCTGTGGCAGGTCGGCCGTCTTGACGCCGCCGCCCACCACGATGGGCACGGGGCTTGCCGCGTGGAGTGCGGCCAAGTCCTCAAAGCTCTTGGTGATGATAGAGCCGTCGGCCGCGCGTCCGCAGTCGCGCTTGGTCTCGGTCTCGTGGAGCGGGCCGATGCCCAGGTAGTCGACCAGGCTCATGTCGGCGGTCTTGACGTACTCGAGCATCTCCTCGCAACGGGCCGAAAGGCCCACAATGGCATCGGGGCCCAAAAGTTTGCGGCAGACCTCGACGGGAATATCGCTCTGGCCAA
Organism: uncultured Collinsella sp.; assembly: GCA_900553345.1. GTDB lineage: Bacteria > Actinomycetota > Coriobacteriia > Coriobacteriales > Coriobacteriaceae > Collinsella. The sequence goes on along the minus strand of USDE01000300.1, from coordinate 412 downwards.
CGTGCACGCCGTCGACAGCGATGCCCTGCTCGCGCGCGGCGAGTACGCAGTCCAGGCGGTCGTCGATCAGCAGGGCGACCTGACCGGTCTTGCCGGCCTGTGCGATTGCCTGCGCGGCGTCGCCCGTCAGCGCGATGATCTCGCGGGCACTTGCCACCTTGGAGCGCACCTGGATGCAGGTAAAGCCTGCGTCGAGCGCCTGGGCCACCACATCGCCCTCGGGACGCCCGAGCGTGTTTTCGGGGCCGAGTACCAGATAGGCCGAGATATCAAGGTTGTCGCGGATGCTCATCGTGCTTCCTCCTGCTTTTTGATCTGTGCTTCCATGCGCTCGAGCTTGCCGGTCATGGTGTCGGTAAATCCGGGTCGAATATCGGCTTTGAGCACGACTTCGGTGCGGATGCCCTTGCTC
>USDE01000299.1 GCA_900553345.1 uncultured Collinsella sp. | reverse complement strand
TGCCCGCCAGGCGCACATGCATCCCTTCCTGCCAGATGTTGTCGAGCAGTTCGAGCGCAACCGCCACGAAGATGTTCTCATCGTCGGTCGGATGAAGCAGTCGGCGCTGTGCCGAGCGACCGCTTCCATACGAATACTTAAGCTTGAGCGTTACCGTGGCACCCGTCAGCCCCTGACGGCGCAGACGGCGTCCCACTGACTCTCCCAACAGTGCAATCGCCGCCTCAATATCCCTACGCTCAGTCAAATCTTTCGCAAAGGTGCGTTCATTGCTGACCGACTTGACCTCGCGCTCTTCGTCGAGACTCGTGACTTCAGAGATTTCGAGTCCCAGCGCACGCTGGCGCATGCGTTCGCCGTTGATGCCAAAAATAGACGCCAAGGTGGATTCCGGTGCGCGGGATAGCTCGCCGAGCGTGTAGATGCGCATGCGGCGCAGTCGCTCTTCTGCCGAGCGCCCGATGCCGCTCATGGCAGATACCGGCAGCGCTGCCAAAAAGCGCTGCTCGGTTCCAGGGCGTACGATGGTCAGCCCAAATGGCTTGTCCCGCTCGCTTGCGATCTTTGCGACCGTCTTGTTGCAGCCCACGCCAATTGAGCAGGTCACTCCCAGCGCTGCCACGCGGTCGCTTATGCGCCGTGCAACCAGCAGCGGGTCCTCGGGTGCAAAGCGACCTGGCGTGATGTCGATAAAGGCCTCGTCGATGGATACGCGCTCAACGCGCGGGGTCTCGTCGGCGAGAATCGCCATGACCTGCGCGCTGACCTCGTGGTAGCGATCGAAATGCCCATGCGTCCAAATGGCCTGCGGACAGAGACGTCGTGCCTCGGCCGAGGGCATGGCGGAGTGCACGCCAAAGCGACGCGCCTCGTATGAGCAGGTGGACACAACGCCGCGGGAATCGGCATCGCCACCCACGATGAGCGGCTTGCCGCGCCACTCGGGATGGTCGAGCATCTCCACGCTCGCAAAAAACGCATCGAGGTCCATGATGCCCACCGCCGGACCCGTCCAGGGAGGCGGCGTGACGCCCATGGCATCCTCATAACCGTATATATGTTCGCGTCTTTTCATGGCATGAGTATACCGCGCAGCTCATGTGGGGTGCGTGGATGTGCTTGCAAATCGAGAATTCTTGTCTAAGATATGGATTTGCCTTCGACTATACCGAAGAAGTTGGTCTCACGGACTTCACCTGCCCGCGTCGATGGCGTATTATGTTCAACTGTTTGTTTGTAGTTGCAGCCTAAAGCTGCTTGGTTGGAGGAGTTTCCTTTGGCAGTCAAGATTCGCCTTGCTCGTCACGGCGCTAAGAAGCGTCCGTACTACCGTGTCGTCGTCGCCGATTCCCGCGCCCCGCGTGACGGTCGTATCATCGAGGAGGTCGGCCGCTACAACCCGATGACCGCCCCCAAGACCATCAACCTCGATCTCGAAAAGATCGCTGACTGGCAGTCCAAGGGCGCTCAGCTCACCGACGCTGTCGCTGCTCTGGTCAAGGCCGCCAACGAGGGCGAGAAGACCGAGACCGTCGTCAAGAAGTCCAAGAAGCAGCTCGCCAAAGAGGCCGAGGCCGCTAAGGCTGCCGCTGAGGCCGCTGAGGGCGCCGAGGAGTAAATCGTGCCTGAGGTTGACGCTGCACAGCTCGAGGGTGAGGCAATGCTCTCAGATCGCATCGCCGATCTCGTCGAATATCTCGTTGTTCAGATCGTCGACGACCCGGATTCCGTGAGCCTTGAGGTCATCGACGGTGACGACGCCTCCACGATTGAGGTTTCGGTTGCCGAGGATGACGTCGCTAAGGTCATCGGCCGTCGTGGCCGTACCATCAAGGCCATTCGCACGCTCGCCCGTGCACTGGCCGCTCGCCTCGACACTGCAGTCGAGGTAGAGGTTCTGGGCTAGGACCTTGAGGTCCCAGTACAAAAACATCGCCCGTGTGGTCAAGCCGCACGGAAGGAAGGGGGAGGTCCTCGCGCAGCCGCTGCGGGGGCTTCCTTCTGTATTGACGCCGGGTATGCGCGTCGCCTTGACGCCGCCGGCGCTCAAGCGCGACCGTTTTTGCACGGTCACATCCGTCACCGATACGGGCGATGGCGATCTGGTCTCGTTTGAGGGCATTGACGACTTGACTGCTGCCGAGGGCATCACCGGATGCTATGTGCTGGCAAATCGTGACGACTTTGAGCTCGATTCGCTCGACGCCGCCTATTCCGACCTGATGGGTCGCGAAGTGGTCGACGAGCGCTTTGGCTCGCTCGGCACGATTGTCGAGATCATGTCGACGC
>USDE01000298.1 GCA_900553345.1 uncultured Collinsella sp. | reverse complement strand
GCTCGGCGATGTTGCCGGGCTTGGCAGAGCCACCATAGAGAACGCGGATGCCGTTAGCGAGCTCCTCGCCGAACATCTCCTTGAGGGTCTCACGGATAGCGCCGCAGACCTCCTGAGCGTCCTCGGCGGTAGCGGTCTTGCCGGTGCCGATAGCCCAGATGGGCTCGTAGGCGACGACGACCTGCTTGGGGCAAGTGATCTCGAGACCCTCGAGACCAGCCTTGACCTGGTTCACGACGTGCTCGACATAGGTGCCGGCCTCGCGGACCTCAAGAGACTCACCGCAGCAGAAGACGGGAACAAGACCGGCGGCAACGAGGGCCTTGGCCTTCTTGTTCTGATCCTCGTCGGTCTCGTGGAAGTAATCACGACGCTCGGAGTGACCGATGATGCAGTAGGTGCAGCCAGCGGACTTGAGCATGTCGCAAGAGGACTCACCGGTGAAGGCACCCTTGGCCTCCCAGTACACGTTCTGTGCACCGAGGGCGATGGGGGCAGCCTGAATGCGGTCATGAACCGTGGTGATGTCGATGGTCGGAGGGCAGACGAGCACCTCGACGCCAGCCGGAACCTCGGGCAGAGCCTGGGCCAGCTCGTCGGCGAGCTTGGCAGCCTCGGCGACGTCGTTGTTCATCTTCCAGTTACCAGCGATAAGAAGGGTGCGATTAGGCATCGAGAAGCGCCTCCACTCCGGGCAGGGCCTTACCCTCGACGAGCTCCATGGAAGCGCCACCGCCGGTGGAGATCCAGCTCATCTTGTCGGCCAGGTTAAACTTATTGACGGCTGCGACGGAATCGCCACCACCGATGATCGAGGTGCAATCAGCCTCGGCAACAGCCTCGGCGATAGCCTGGGTGCCATGAGCGAAGTTGTCGAACTCGAAGACGCCCATGGGGCCGTTCCAGAACACGGTCTTGGCGCCCTTGACGGCCTCGGCGTAGAGCTCCTCGGTCTTGGGGCCGATGTCCATACCCTCACGGTCGTCGGGGATAGCGTCGGAAGCGACAACCTCGGGGACAGCGTCCTCGCCAAAGTGATCGGCAACGCGGTTGTCGATGGGGAGCAGGATCTTGACACCCTTCTCCTCGGCCTTCTTGAGCATCTCGCCGGCGCGCTCGACCCAGTCCTCTTCCTTGAGGGACTGACCGACGGACAGGCCCTGAGCCAGGAAGAAGGTGTAGGCCATGCCGCCACCGATGATCAGGGTGTCAGCGGAGTCGATGAGGTGATCGAGAACGCCGATCTTGGAAGAAACCTTGGAACCGCCGACGATAGCGACGAAGGGGCGCTCGGGCTCGGCGAAGATGCCGGTCAGCGTGTCGACCTCCTTCTCGAGCAGGAAGCCAGCGACTGCAGGCAGGTAAGCGGCGGGGCCCACGACGGAACCCTGGGCGCGGTGAGCGGTGCCGAAGGCATCGAGAACGAAGACGTCACCATAGGAAGCGAGCTTCTTGGCGATCTCGGGATCGTTCTTCTTCTCACGCTTGTCAAAACGGACGTTCTCGAGAACGAGGACCTTGCCCGGCTCGACGGCGGCGACAGCCTCGGCGGCCTTCTCGCCATACGTGTCGGCAACAAAAGCAACGTCAAGGCCAGAGAGCTCAGCGAGCTTCTTGGCGACAGGCTCGAGGGAAAGCTCGGGCTGGAAGCCAGTGCCCTCAGGACGGCCGAGGTGGCTCATGAGGATGACGCGAGCGTTGTGCTCAACGAGGTAGTTGATGGTGGGCAGGGCAGCCTTGATACGGGTGGTGTCGCCAACGACGCCATCCTTGATAGGCACGTTGAAGTCAACGCGGACGAGAACGCGCTTGCCGTCGACATCGATGTCGCGGACGGTCTTCTTGGTAAAGGCCATGTTTGCTTCTACCTTTCGTACGTGTCTGCCTCCCATTACGGCAGACGATTTCCTATAAAAAGGGCGCGACCCTAGGGTGTAAGCCCTATGAGGCCGCGCCCTTCTTTAGACGCTCAACGAGCTATTCGCTAAAAGCTAAATTAAGCAACGAACTTCTCGAAGTACTTGATGGTGCGGACCATCTGGCTGGTGTAGCTGTTCTCGTTGTCGTACCAGGAAACAACCTGTACTTCATACAAATCATCAGCAATCTTGGAAACCATGGTCTGAGTTGCATCGAACAGAGAACCGTACTTCATGCCGATAACGTCAGAAGAAACGATCGGTTCTTCGTTGTAACCATAGGATTCAGTAGCAGCAGCCTTCATAGCAGCGTTGATGCCTTCCTTAGTTACGTCTGCACCCTTAACAACAGCTGTAAGGATTGTTGTAGAACC
>USDE01000297.1 GCA_900553345.1 uncultured Collinsella sp. | reverse complement strand
ATCAGTCGTACGCTCTAGCCAACTGAGCTACACCCACCGTGTCCTGTGCGCTTCGCGCTCGACTATTATTGCAAGGAACGCCACGCGATGCAAGCCCCAATTTTCAAGAATTTTGAAAAGAGTTTTTCGAGACCATTTCGAGCAAATCCCACCGGTTTCATAGGAGTAAACTTGCCCCACTGCAAATCCTCGAAAGGACCGTCATGAAAGAACTCTCCAACCGCACGGCAAGATTTACCGATTCGGTCATCCGCCGCATGACACGCATCTCCAATAAGTACGGCGCTGTCAATCTCTCGCAGGGCTTCCCTGACTTCAATCCCCCGGCGCAGCTGCTCGATAGCCTCAGCACCATCGCCGCCGATCCCAAGCCGCTCTATCACCAGTACTCCATCACCTGGGGCTCCCAGGCCATGCGCGAGGCGCTTGCCGCCAAACAGGAGCACTTTATGGGCATGCCGGTGAACCCCAACGAGAATATCGTAGTCACCTGCGGCTCCACCGAGGCCATGATGGCCGCCATGATGACGGTCACGAACCCCGGCGATAAGGTCGTCATCTTCTCGCCGTTCTACGAGAACTACGGCGCCGACACGATCCTTTCGGGTGCCGAGCCCATCTACGTGCCGCTCAACCCGCCCACATTCGACTTTGACCGCGAGACACTCGAGGCGGCCTTCCGCGACAACGACCCCAAGGCCATCGTCCTGTGCAACCCTTCCAACCCCTGCGGCAAGGTCTTTACGCGCGAGGAGCTCACCTTTATCGCCGACCTCTGCAAAAAGTACGACGCCTACTGCATTACCGACGAGGTATACGAGCACATCGTCTACGCGCCCCACGAGCACGTCTATATGGCCACGCTGCCCGGCATGTTCGAGCGAACCATCAGCTGTAGTTCGCTGTCTAAGACGTACTCCATCACCGGCTGGCGTCTTGGCTACACCATTGCCCCGGCCCAGATCACCGAGCGCATCAAGAAGGTCCACGACTTCCTCACCGTGGGTGCCGCCGCTCCCCTGCAGGAAGCTGTCGTCACCGCCCTCAACTTCGACGACAGCTATTACCAGGAGGTCCTCGACCTCTACACCGCCAAGCGCGACCTGTTCTGCCAGGGGCTCGATAGCATCGGTCTTGAGCACAACGTGCCGCAGGGCGCTTACTACGTCATGATGGACATCTCTGAGTTTGGCTATGACAGCGACCTCGAATTCTGCGAGGATCTCGCGTCTAAGGTGGGCGTGGGCGCAGTGCCCGGCTCGAGCTTCTTCCGCGAGCCCGTCAACCATCTGATTCGTTTCCACTTTGCCAAGCGGAACGAGACGCTTAATGCGGCACTGGAGAACCTCAAGTCTCTACGTGATAAAATCAAGCCGCGCGGGTAAGGACGGCCCGGCAGCTAAAGTAGCCAAAGAAGCCTCGCACCGCCCGCCGCGTTGCGAGGCTTCTTTTTATAACGCATTCTTAAATAGTTTAGAGCCCTATACTTTAGTCACGGAGCAACTCGTCCCAGAGGGAGGAATACTATGGCAGAACAGCAGCTTATCGGAGCGCTCGAGGCCGGCGGCACCAAGATGGTCTGCGCCACGGGCTATGCAGACGGTACGGTCCTGGAGCGTGAGCAGATCGCGACCACGACCCCGCAGGAGACCGTTGAGGCCGTCAATGCATGGTTTGCCGACAAGGGCATCACCGCGCTGGGCATCGGCGCCTTTGGCCCCACCGCAGTCAACCCCGCGTCGCCCCAATACGGCAAGATCCTGGAGACGCCCAAAACGGCATGGCGCTACTTTGATCTGCTGGGCACCATCCAAAACGAGCTCAATATTCCCTGTGGCTACGACACCGACGTCAACGTTGCCTGCTTGGGCGAGGTCACCTTTGGTTGCGCCCAGGGCCTCACCGACGTGGTCTACCTGACCATCGGCACCGGCGTGGGCGCCGGCGTGCTCTCGGGCGGCAAGCTCGTGCACGGCATGATGCATCCCGAGGCCGGCCACATCCTGGTCACGCGCGACCCGCGCGACACCATCGGCGAGCATAGCGCCTGCCCCTTCCATGACAACTGCCTCGAGGGCCTCATCGCCGGCCCTGGCGTTAAAAAGCGCTGGGATGGCAAGAGCGCCGGAGACATGGCCGATGACCCGGAGGCCATGGACCTGCTCGCAGGCTATCTGGCACAGGCGCTCATGACCTACACGCTGTGCTACGCACCGCAAAAGATCATCATCGGCGGCGGCGTGGCCGGCATCCAGGCCGCCCTCGACTGCGCCGACGCGGGCCTCGACGTGCTCCTCGTGGAACGCGAA
>USDE01000296.1 GCA_900553345.1 uncultured Collinsella sp. | reverse complement strand
TGGATTGCCCGGTCACCGCTCGTCCCACCGTTATCGTTATCTCCGACTCGCTCGGTGATACCGCTTGTGAGGTGGTGCTTGCGGCGTCCGGGCAATTTGATGAAGGGGCTTTTCGTTTGTTGCGCCTGCCCAAGGTGAACTCGGTGGAGCAGGTCAAGTCGTTTGTGGGCCCGCGTGTCGATGCGGACCATCGCGATATTGCCGTATTCCACACCATTGTCGATCCGGCGCTTCGCGCCCGCGTGCTCGATTACCTGGGCATGCTTCATATCCGTTCGGTCGACCTGATCGGCCCGACACTCGCCGTGCTGTCGTCGCTCATCGGTGTGTCTCCCAAAGGCGTTGCGGGCGTGATTCACAAGACGGATGACCACTATTTCCATCGCATCGAGGCCATGGAGTATTTCGTTGAGCACGATGATGGGCGCGGCTGCGATGATCTGTCGGGTGCCGATATCGTGCTGCTGGGCGTATCCCGCACGTCTAAGACGCCGCTGTCGATGTATTTGGCCTATCAGGGTTACAAGGTTGCCAATGTTCCTTTGGCCCATGGCATGGAGCCGCCGAAGTCAATTTACGAGGTTGACCCGATGCGGTTGTTCGGCTTGATTTCGACCGTTGGCGTCATCTCCGAGATTCGCGATAGCCGCTTGGGCGATGACTATGCTCGCGCCGTCGCTGGCTCCTATGCCGAGCCCGAGAGCGTGCGCGGCGAGCTCGAGGAGGCTCGTGCCCTCATGAAACGTCTGGGTTGCTTTGTGGTGCGCACCGACGGCAAGGCGATCGAGGAGAGTGCCTCCGAGATCATTGCCCACCTCGAAGAAATTCAAGAGGCAAGAGCCCGCCGTGCCGCCCGCCGCACCCAACAAAGCTAGCTTATTGGATTAGCTTAAAAAACCTGATACTGATAAAGCGATTTAGCAAATAACTTGCATTTGACCTGCGAGTTTCTTGTAGTGGTATCTCCATAAGGTAACCACCTTTACCTACCGTTTACCGCTAGTTTTAGCACGTTTACCAAACCTCGTATCCTCTGCTCAAGCCCGTTCAAATCCCGCCGTATAGTTCCCTCACGGCCCGCATCCGGCGGGTTGATTCGTCACCACGGTCGTGCGCGAGAGCGCATGGAAGGGGAAGTATCGTGAGCGATTGCAAGAGGGTTTACCGTTTTGGAACCGACGCCCAGGGCGCCTGTGTCACTGAGGGCGACAAGTCCATGAACTTCGTGCTTGGCGGCAAGGGCGCAAACCTTGCCGAGATGAGCCGCATCGGCTTGCCAGTTCCCGGTGGCTTTACCATTACCTGCCAGACCTGCGTCGAGTACTCCGGTGCCGGCAATGTCTGGCCCGAGGGCGCACTCAATGAGATCGTTGCCGCCGAGGCCGACCTCGAGGCCCGCTGCGGCAAGAAGCTCGGCGACGCCTCCGATCCGCTGCTCGTGTCGGTTCGCTCGGGTGCTCCGTTCTCCATGCCCGGCATGATGGATACGGTCCTCAACCTGGGCCTCAACGACGACTCCGTCCAGGGCCTTATCGCACAGACGCAAAACCCGCGTTTTGCCTGGGATAGCTACCGTCGCTTTATCCAGATGTTCTCCAACGTCGTCATGGGTGTTGACGCCGACCTGTTCGAGAACGCGCTGACCCAGGCGCGCCTGGTCGCCGGCGTTCGCGTCGATTCCGAGCTTTCGGCCGAGGACCTGCAGGAGCTCGTCGAGACCTTTAAGGGTATCTTCTCCGAGAACGTCGAAGCCGCCCTGTATCCTGAACTCGAGGTCGCCGACGGCAAGCCCGTCTTCCCGCACGATCCGGAGCTCCAGCTTCGCCTTGCCATCCAGGCTGTCTTTGGCAGCTGGATGAACGAGCGCGCCTGCATCTACCGCAAACAGCACGGCATCTCCGACGAGCTCGGTACTGCCGTCAACGTCCAAGCCATGGCCTTTGGCAACAAGGGTGAGACCTCTGCGACCGGCGTCGCCTTTACGCGCAACCCGGCCGATGGCACTAAGGAGTTCTACGGCGACTTTCTGGTCAACGCCCAGGGCGAGGACGTCGTCGCCGGTATCCGCAACACCGAGCCCATCGCCGACCTTAAGGCCACCCCGGGCCTCGAGTCCGCGGGCGAGGAGCTCGAGCGCGTGTTCCTGACGCTCGAGGATCACTATCGCGATATGTGCGATATCGAGTTCACCATCGAGCAGGGCAAGCTCTGGATGCTCCAGACCCGCGTGGGCAAGCGTACTGCCACTGCCGCCCTGCGCATCGCCATCGAGATGGAGAAGGAAGGCCTCATCACCAAGGAAGAGGCCATCATGC
>USDE01000295.1 GCA_900553345.1 uncultured Collinsella sp. | reverse complement strand
ACTTTGTTCTGCGTCAGGGCGATGTCCTTCATGCCCTCGAGCTCCTTGGTCATAACCTTGGCAGCGGCGGGCGCCCAGGAGCCGGCCTCGACGAGCGCCACGGTGCGGTTCTGGTAGGCATGCTCGGCGAGCGTGTGGATAAAGGTGCTCATGAACGGGAAGATCTCGCCCTGATAGGTGATAGAGGCGAGCACCAGACGGTCATAGCGGAACGCATCCTCAACAGCCTCGGCCATATCGTCGCGAGCCAGGTCAAAGACGGAAACCTTCTGGCCGCGGGCCTCGAGCGCAGATGCGAGCTCTTCAACGGCAGCCTTCAGATGCCCATACACACTCGCATAGGCAATCGTGATGCCCTCGTCCTCGGGCTGATAGCTCGACCAGGTGTTGTAGGTGTCGAGGTAATAGCCCAGGTTCTCGGTCAGCACGGGGCCGTGAAGCGGGCAAATGATCTGGATGTCCAGATTGGCGGCCTTCTTGAGCACGGCCTGCACAAACTTGCCGAACTTGCCCACGATGCCAAAGTAGTAACGGCGCGCTTCGCAAGCCCAGCCCTCGGGATCCTCGATGTCGTTGGCGCCAAACTTGCCAAAGCCGTCGGCACTAAAGAGCACCTTGTCGGTGGCCTCGTAGGAGAACAACACCTCGGGCCAGTGAACATTGGGGGCACCGACAAAGGTTAGGCTGTGGCCGCCCAGGTCGAGCACGTCGCCATCTTTGACGACCATCTTGCGCTCGGGGAAGTCGGTGCCAAAGTAGTTGACCATCATGCGGAAAGCGCCCATGCTTGCCACAATCTGCGCCTGGGGATAGCGCTCCATAAAGGCGGCGATACCGGCGGAGTGATCGGGCTCCATGTGATGGACAACCAGGTAGTCGGGCGTACGACCATCGAGCACGGCCTCGAGGTTGCCGAGCCACTCGTCGACAAAGTCAGCGTCGACCGAATCGGCGACAGCGATCTTGTCGCCCAAGATAACGTAGCTGTTGTATGCCATACCGTTCTCGGACACATCGTACTGGCCCTCAAACAGGTCAATGTCGTGATCGTCGACGCCAACGTAGCGGATATCCTTGGTGATCTCCATCAGGCAAAGCCTCCTAGATAGACAAAATAACCCGTCTATCATAGCACTCGCCTTTATAGCCACGGCCATCTGTCAGCATCCTTATCGATTGTTATTGATGCGGAATATACCGCTTTTGACCTGCAAAAACTATGCGCGAGGCTCTGCCGTGCTATGTCGAACGATGAGCTGACCGGGGATGCGAATGGCGACGGTTTTGTCCGTTGCCCCCGCCTTGGGAACCGCGTGCTCGAACACCTCGCGTCCACGCTGATGCAAATCAAATCGAACGGTCGTGAGCTCGTTGTGTGCGACAAAATCATCGAGCGAATCGTCGACGCCCACCACGCTCACGTCCTCGGGCACGCGCAAGCCGCTATCGCGCAGCGCTGCAATGGCGCCATTTGCCATCTGATCGTTTGCCGCATAGATCGCCGTCATGGTGCGATCGTGCTCGGCCAGGTACCTACCGGCCTCGTAACCGCTGTTGGCAGACCAGTCGCCCTCGAGCGGCTCTGCCGGCTCGATGTGCTTACGCTCGAGCGCATCCTGCCAGCCGGCGCGACGGAACTGTTCGTCAATCGAAAAGGACGGGCCGCCGATAAAGCGAATCTGTTCATGTCCCAGCTCAAACAGATGATTCATGAGCAACAGCGAGCAGCCGTAATGATCGGAGTCAACCGTAGTCACCCGCGGGTGCGCATACATGGCAACGATGACCGTGCCAATACCCGGCAACGGATCGAACGTCTCAAAATCGGGAGCCATACGGCTCATGCCGATAATGATGCCGTCCACGGGCAGCGCGGCCATACGACGTGTTGCCTCGGCAAGAGAGAATTCCTCGGTCTTGGACATCTCGACCAGTGTGACGGCGCAATTATGCTCGCGAGCAGCGCTGGCGATGCCGTCAATCATTGAGAGGTTGCCAAACTTGGTGACATCGTTGACGCACAGGCCAACCGAATGGTAACGGCCGTCACGCAACGAACGGCCGGCATAGCTCGGACGGAAGCCGAGCTCTTGCATAGCGGCTTGCACGCGCTGGCGCGTCTGTTCGTTAACGTTGGGCAATCCGTTGGCAACGCGCGAAACCGTCTGTTGCGAAACACCGGCAGCGCGGGCAACGTCGGCCATGGATACCGGACGCGTACCCGTATCGTTGGAAGGGCGCCTTGCCACAAAATCACCTTCGCTCTCGCAGGATCTGAATAGTGCGAATGTCGGCCCGGGCAGAAACACACCCCGCGCCGAAGCCCGC
>USDE01000294.1 GCA_900553345.1 uncultured Collinsella sp. | reverse complement strand
CACTCCCCTTTCCGTCGTTGGTGACGGGAATAAAGCCCGCCTCGCGAATCTGCTTGTCCATCTTCTCGGACGTCACATAGTCAATGTAGTCCTGCGCCTGATGCGAAGGCGTACCCTTCACAAAGAAGTAAAGGTCGCGCGAGATGGGATAGCCGCCACTTGCGACCGTCTTCTCGGATGCCTCGACATGGTTGACCGAAACGGCCTTAACCGAGGTCGTGGCGTTGAGGCTCTCGACAAAACCCAGCGAGATGTAGCCAATGGCGCCATGCGAGCGGGACACGACGTCGCGCACTTGGCCCGTACCCGAAAGAACGGCCGAGCGGCGATCGAACGGCGTGCCGTCCATCACGATGGTACGGAAGGCCTCGCGCGTACCGGACGCCTCGTCGCGGTTGATAACCTGAATCTTCAGGTCCTCTCCGCCGACTTCTTTCCAGTTGGTGATCTTGCCAGTGTAAATATCGCGGAGCTGCTCGGTCGAAAGGTTGTCGACCGGGTTGTCGTCGTTCACGATGACTGCGATGCCGTCGTGCGCGATTACGATCGGGGTCAGGCCAAGGTCTTGTTCGTCGGCATTGAGGCCACGAGACGAGCTGGCGATGTCGGCGGTGCCGGCGCTAACAGCTTCGATGCCAGCAGAGGAGCCAAGGCCGGAGACGAGCACGTCGATGCCGGTCTCTTCCTTAAAGCCCTCGGCGGCAATCTCGGCAATGGGAAGGCACGTCGTAGAGCCGGCAACGGTAATGGAAGAGGCAGAAGATCCCGAGGAACAGGCGCACAGCGTGAGCGTGAGCACTGCTGCACTCAGGACCGATGCGATCTTTCTCATAGCATCACGCCGATCGCTGCATGGCGCCCGCAGGTGCCGCCCTCGTTGCGGTAGGAATAAAAACGGTCGTTCTGACGAACAGTGGAAAGCTTGGTGTCCACAATGCCGCTCGCCTCGACGCCGGCGTCCATCAGCGCCTCGCGAATGGCGGCGGAAAGATCGAGCATACGAGAAGTGGCGGCATCGATGCACGCAAACTCGGAGGCAAAGCGGTCCATAAGTTCTTGGGACACCTCGTACTCGTCGCCCAGAATATGGGGCCCAATATAGGCAGAGATGTCGTCCGGCTTGCAGCCAGCCGCCTCGCAGAGCGCTTGGCACGCCTTGGCGGAAATACGCGCAATCGTACCCTTCCAGCCAGAGTGCACCACGGCAAAGCCGCCGGGAGCCACCAGCACCACGGGAACGCAATCGGCAAAGCAGAGCATCACGGGTACCTCACGGGCCATGCAGACGATGGCATCGCAGCCCTCGGCAATCTGCTCGCGAATGTTCTCGAGATCATCAGCACCGTTCGAGGTCACCGTCACGACATGGTCACCGTGTACTTGATTGGGAACAAGCAGGTTGTGCTCGCACTCGGCGGCACCCAAGGCCTCGAGTGCGCGGCGACGATTTTCTTGAACGGCAAAGGGGTCATCGCCAACATGCGAGCCCAGATTGAGTGAGGAGTACGCATCTTCGGAAACACCGCCGGCGCGTTCGGTAAAAGCAAAGCGAACATCGTGCGTCGCGCCCTCTACCAACGTAACTCCATCATGGTCGACACGCGAAACGCTGTCCGCACGTGCTGCCATACTAAAGCCTCCTAATAACACAAGTATCGCGGCGACGCCGCAGCAGTCCGTGCCACACGGCTGCCATACTTCATCAAAAGGATACCCGCAGCGGTAGGGGCTAAACGTAAGGGGAACGTAAGGAGATTGGAGGCTTTCGTTTACAAAGGCGAAACGCAACAAAAAGGGGTGCGCCCAATCGGACGCACCCCATACAGGTCGCTGAGAAAAACGAACTAGAAGCTGCCGCGCTTGAGGAAGTCAGGAAGCTCAAACTGGTCGTTGCCAAAGTTGGGGAGCTCGGTACCACCGACGTTGCGAGTCGGGGCAGCCTGAGCCGGGCTCGTGGCAGGAGCGGTGCGCTGCGGCTCGGCAGAAGCAGCGGCCTTGCTCTGGGACTGCTGAGCAGCGAAGAGCTCGTCCTGACGGTTGACGTTGGAGTCGGAGAAGCCCGTAGCGATAACGGTGATACGCACCTGATCGCCCAGGGACTCGTCCACAACGGTACCGAAGATGATGTTGGCTTCGGGGTCGACGGCGTTGGCGACAACGTCGGCAGCGTCGCTGATCTCCTGAATACCCAGGTCCTTGGAACCGGCAATGGAAAGCAGGACACGCGTAGCGCCATCGATGGAGCTCTCGAGCAGCGGGCTGGAAATAGCCTGCTGGGCAGCGTCGACGGCACGGGTGTCCCCAGAAGCGGTACCGATACCCATCATGGCGGTACC
>USDE01000293.1 GCA_900553345.1 uncultured Collinsella sp. | reverse complement strand
AAGCCGCGCCAGGACGGCGGCGAAGGCTCGACCCACACCTCGTCCGCACCGCAACCGCCTACCGGCGAATAACGCCCGCGAGCGGATTTAGCCCGCCTTGCCCCGAGCGCATCGGGGTATCATAGCGCTGAATCAACAACCCTCCCTGCGACCGAACGTAGGGAGGGTTGTGTCTTGAAAAGCCATCTGAACATATTGAGCCGTCTGCAGGGTGCCGACGCCCTACCGTTTGCGGACGAATTGCTACCGTTTGCCGAGCGGGTGGCACGCGAGGCGCTCGAGGCATTGTCGCCCACGCGATGTGCCGGCTGCGAGCGCGCCGGTGCGCTGATCTGCCAGGATTGTCTGGCATCGCTCACGCTCATCGACCTACGTCATAGCTGTACCCGATGCGGCGCCCCGTTTGGGGATTTGCTGTGCACTGAGTGTTCGGTCGAGGGCGCGTCCTCGGCAATGGCGGAGGCGCTCGACCGCTGCCTGGCGTGCGCCGTCTATGCACATCCGCTGCCGCGCATTATCAAGGCGTACAAGGATGCGGGCGAGCGCCGTCTGGCACCGTATCTGGCGGAGCTACTCTACGACACCGCCTTGCATGCCCAGGTGGCAGCCTCCGATCGCTACGGCAGTGTGCTGTCCGGCGCCGACGCGGTGGTATTTGTGCCCGCGACTGCGGCAGCGTTTCGGCGGCGTGGATTCGACCATATGGAAGCAATCGCGCGCTCGTTTTGCGATCTTTCGGGTGTGCCGTTGCTGGACGCCCTGGTCAAATACGGTCATGGTGACCAGCGAGAGCTCGGTCGCGATGAACGCCGGGAGCATGCCCGGGGCATGTACGAGACGGTCGAGGATGTGCGGGGCAAGCGCCTGCTGCTCATCGATGATGTCATTACCACGGGCGCGACCATGGCAGCAGCCTCGGCGGAGCTCAAGCGTGCCGGCGCCGCAGCAGTCGATGGCCTCGCTATCGCACGCGTTTGGTAGGGGATGGTTTTGTGGCAGTGAAGATAGCGCGGCGCATCGAGCCGACAAGCGAGCAACTGGCGGCCTCCGTAGTCCTGACCGGTGCCTCGGCGCTGCGCATGATGCGCGCCGAGCGCCGACAAATGGGTTACATCAGCTGGAGAGACCTCGATCCCGATGAAGAGCGCCGTGTGCTGCATACATCGTCTCCCTCGGCCGAGGATATTTATCTTCCCGATTTGGTGCGGATCGGGGCCGTGAGTGGCGAGGTCCAAGAAGACTTGTGCCTGCTGGTGGGGTCGGCGAAGCAGCGTCGCCGCATGCCTGGTGCAAGCTGGTCCGTTTGTTCTACAGACCTGCCGGACGCCTCGATTTTGGAGGTGGAGCCGGGGGTGTACAGCTTGTCTCCCGAGGCCCTCTGTGCCGCCGTTGCGCGCGAAGTCGGCTGTATCCAGGCATTTGCCCTGGCCCAGGAGCTGTGCTCCAAGATTTCGCTGAGCGATCGCGGGCAGTATCTGCCCCCTTACAGCTCGCCTACCGTGAACAGGCTTGCAAAGGATAAGGACCAGCCGTCAGATGTGGGCTACTTTGAGGTCGAGCCAGTGCTGACGCCCGATCGCCTGGCAGATTACCTTGCGGCATGCAAGGGGAGCGCGGCCAAGCAGCTGCGGCGGTTGTGCCCCTTTCTGTCGGAAAACCTGCGCTCACCCATGGAATGCATCATGCTTGCCATGTTTTCGCTTCCGTTTTCTTATGGCGGATTTGCCTGCGGTCCCTTTAAGACCGACCACAAGATCGAGTTCAACGACCGTGCGCAGGCGATCTCGGGGATGCCGTATGCGGTTTGCGATGCCTATCAGGAAGCAGCTCGGTTTGACCTGGAATACAACGGTGAGCAGGGCCATTCGTCTCGCGGCGGGCGCATTCACGATGAAAAACGCAATACGGGTTTGGCGTCCATGGGAATCGAGGTCGCGACGGTCAACAACGAGATGCTCTGCGACATGGAAGCGATGGAAGCGCTCGCATGGCGCATCCACCAGCGTATGGGTAAACGATATCAGAATCGTGTAGAGGCTCGTCGAAAGAGGCAAGATGCTCTGCTGAATACGCTCCGAGCGTGCTTTGGGCTCAAGCCGGCGTAAAACTATGGCTTTATAGGGGGTCTGTTTATATGCCCTGTGCAAAAAACGGCAAATATGAGTACTGTTACTAGATTAGTGACAGCAAAAATAAAGAAACTTGGGCCGAAAAACTGGATTCAGCGAAGAGATAATGGTAGCGCGCAGAGATGTGGTGTAAGAGGCGGGGCATGCCCCGCCTCTTCTCTTTCTTGAAAGGGAGGGGACACCGCCTAGAATTCGTCGTTGGAGTAATGAAGGTG
>USDE01000292.1 GCA_900553345.1 uncultured Collinsella sp. | reverse complement strand
TGCGTCGCTCACCAGGAAGTAATCGATGCGCCAGCCTGCGTTGTTCTTGCGGGCATTAAAGCGGTAGCTCCACCAGCTGTAGACGCCCTCGACGTCAGGATTGGCCGCGCGCCAGGTGTCGGTAAAACCGGCGTTGAGCAGCTCGGTAAACTTGCCGCGCTCCTCGTCCGAAAAGCCGGCGTTGCCGCGGTTGGACTTGGGGTTCTTAAGGTCGATTTCCTCGTGCGCCACGTTAAAGTCGCCACAGGTTACAACGGGCTTGCCGGTCTCACGCTCAAGCGCGCTCAAAAAGTCGCGATAGGCATCGTCCCAGGCCATGCGCACGTCGATGCGCGCGAGCTCATTTTGGGCGTTAGGCGTGTAGACGTCGACAAACCAAAACTTGTCGAACTCGAGCGCGCAGACGCGGCCCTCGGTTGCGGCTTGGGCGACGAGCTCGGCCGCCTCGCCCTCGCCAGCGTAGGGCAGCAGTGCGTCGGCGTGCAGCACGCGCAGCGGTTCCTGGCGGCTAAAGACCGCAGTGCCCGAATAGCCTTTACGCTCGGCGTAGCTCCAGGTTTGGTGATAGCCGGCCAGGTCAATATCGACCTGGCCCTCCTGCAGCTTGGTCTCCTGCAGCGCCAAGATATCGACATCGAGTTCTTGCGCGATTTGGATAAAGCTCGGGTCCTTTTTGAGCACGGCGCGCAGGCCGTTGACGTTCCACGAGGCGAAAGTGTAAGTCTGAGGCATGGTGTCCTTTCGACGGGGTTGGCAGGCTTAAGATTAGCGCAACAGGGGCGGTGGTGGGCTCCGCGCGTGTCGACCCAAAGGCTGCGCGCCGGGTAAGCGCCCGCCGCCATCCGACCAACAAGGACGGAGGACTCATATGACGCAGGCAATAACGGATCCCAAGCAGGCCTCCGCCGCGCTGGAAGAGCTGTTCGGCACCCACAAGCGCGCGGTCTTCTTTGGCGGCGCGGGTGTTTCCACGGCGAGCGGCATCCCCGATTTCCGCAGCGTGGACGGCCTGTATCACCAGCAGTTTGCCTACCCGCCCGAGACCATGCTCTCGCATAGCTTTTACGAGGCGCATCCGGCCGAGTTCTTCGACTTCTACCGCACCAAGATGATCGCGCTTGGCGCCAAGCCCAACCGCTGCCACACCAAGCTGGCCGAGCTGGAGCGCGCCGGCAAGCTAAATGCCGTGGTAACGCAAAATATTGACGGCCTGCATCAGATGGCCGGCTCGCAGCGTGTGTTCGAGCTGCACGGCTCGGTCCATCGCAACATTTGCCAGTCGTGCGGCGCGGTCTATAGCGCCGAGTGGATTTGCTCGCGCGAGCACGAGGACGCCGCGGGCGTGCCCGTGTGTCCTGCGTGCGGCGGGCGCATTAAGCCCGATGTGGTGCTCTACGAGGAGCCGCTCGACGAGCATGTGCTGACCGGCGCCGTTGCCGCCATCGCCGCGGCCGATGCCCTCATTGTGGGCGGGACCTCGCTCGTGGTGTATCCGGCGGCGGGCCTTACGCGATACTTTGCCGGCGATACGCTGGCCATTTGCAATCTTGCTCCCACCGATCAGGATGCAAATGCCGACCTGCTGATTTCTTGCGACATCGCGGCCGCGTTTGCGTTCTAGCCCGTGTGCGCGGATACAATAGAAAGACTAATTGCAAAGCGACCCCGCCGCCTGCGCCCGAGCGCGGCGGCGCGGGCATTTTAGGAGGATGTTCATGGCGAACGATAGCAAGACATGGCGGTGCGGAAAGTACGAGCTCAGCTTTGACCGCCCGCGCATCATGGGCGTCCTCAACGTGACACCCGATTCGTTTAGCGACGGCGGGGAGCACTTCGACCCGGATGCTGCCATCGAGTACGGCCTGGCGATGCTCGACGCCGGTGCCGACATCATCGACGTGGGTGGCGAGTCCACGCGTCCCGGATTTACCCCGGTCAATCCCGACGAGGAGGCTCGCCGCGTGCTGCCTGTGGTGCGTGCGCTGGCCAAAGAGGGCGCCATTGTCTCGATCGACACGCGCCACGTGGCGGTCGCCAAGGCGGCCGTGCGCTGCGGCGCCTCGATCGTCAACGACGTGACGGGCTTCACCGATCCCAAGATGGTCGAATTTGTCGCGACGAGCACCTGCGGAGTCATCGTGATGCACGCCGGCGAGGTCGCGGTGCCCACGCGCACGCATGCAACGGTGCAGCTCGATACCTCGGCTGCGGCGTTTGTTGCCGAGAAGGCACGCGAAGCGGCCGCCGAGGCTGCGCGCGAGGCCGAGAAGCCAGCGCGCCGCCGCCGCGGCAAGCTGCTAGGCGAGCCCAAGACGGAGGCTAAGCTGCCGGGAGGCGTGGTGCAGCCCTCGCTGCCGTTCGGCGAT
>USDE01000291.1 GCA_900553345.1 uncultured Collinsella sp. | reverse complement strand
ATGCGCCACCCAGCAGTACGAGCGCCGCCGTGCCCGAGAAACGCTGGATGCGAAAGGACGAGGACCGACCGACCAGGATAAAAAAGGCCACGAAGTCAAAGGCCGTCCACGCGAGGACGGCGAAATAACCCCAGCCGTACGTGTAATCGTTGCTCCAGGTGTCGCTTGTACGGTCAAAGTGGAAGACCTGCTGGTGAAAATCGTTGGTGAGCACAAATCCGATAAGCAGGATGGCCGCAATCCACAGTGCAGCGCAGTAGCGGCGACCCAGGCGGTGTTGCTCCAGGCCCGCAAGGCGCAGGCCGCAGAGCTGATAGAGCAGCGGAATGAGCGTCATGGGCACGTAGTACAGGTACCACAGCACGGTGGCATAGAACGGCGTGAACGACTTGTACTTGAGAATGACTTCGATCATCCACAGGGCGCAGATGGTGGCGACGGCAACAAGGCGGCGGCGCAGCACATAGTCCAAACAGCGCAGATAGACCGATACGCCCCAGATCGAAAATGCAATTGCGGCGACAAGCAGCGGAAGAGAGCTCGAATGGGCGAGCGCATCCACGACCTCTTCGGACACCTCGCTATAGGCGGGCACGGCGTTAGATAGTTTGGGGTCGAAGGCGAACAGCGCCGGCAAGACTGCCAAAAGCATGAGGAACAGCGCGGTGATGGCGCCGGCGATAGCAAAGACGCGGTGACGGTATACCTGATGTGTTATGCCAACAAGGAATCGCGGCATGGCGAAGAGCCTGCCACCCCTGGGATCCGCAACCGGCGCGGTCCGGGCGGCCGCGTGGCCGATATGTCGCTCGCGGGTACCCATAGTGCTTTTAGTGTACCGACAGATGGGTCGAAAAAGCGGGCCGCATGTCCCAAAATCCGCAGACGGCAAGGCGCCCGGCGAGCACATACTCGCCGGGCGCCTTGGTCAGGAGGCTATGAAGTTGAGTGTCTCAGCTTCCTTAGGACAGGTCCTCACCATTCGTCTCAATGACGTGCTTGTACCAGTCGAAGCTCTTCTTCTTGGAGCGCTTGAGGGTGCCGTTGCCTGCATCGTCGCGATCGACGTAGATAAAGCCGTAGCGCTTGGACATCTCGCCCGTGCCGGCAGACACCAGGTCGATCGGGCCCCAGGTGGTGTAGCCCAGCAGGTCAACGCCGTCCTCGGTCACCGCGTCGCGCATCGCGGCAATATGCTGGCGCAGGTAGTCGATACGGTAGTCGTCGTTGATGGAACCATCCTCCTCAACAACATCCTTGGCGCCCAGACCGTTCTCGACCACAAACAGCGGCTTCTGATAACGGTCGTACAGGTCGTTAAGGGTGATGCGAAAGCCCAGCGGATCGATGGCCCAGCCCCACTGGCTCTCCTGCAGGTAGGGGTTCTTGGCGCCGGCGAAGGCGTTGCCCTGGGTGCGCTCGACATCGGGGTTATCGGCACCGGCGGAGCAACGGGTGCTGTAATAGCTAAAGCTGATGAAATCGACGGTGTTGGCGGCCAGGATCTCGCGGTCCTCGTCCGTCATACCCACATCGATGCCTAGACGCTCGAGCTTCTTGACGGCATAGGCCGGGTAGTAGCCACGGCTCTGGACGTCAACGAAGAAGTAATTGTCCTGGTTGTCGAGCTGCGCCTGGCGCACATCGCCCGGACGGCAGCTGTAGGGATAGTAGCTACCTGCAGCGAGCATGCAGCCGATCTTGATCTCGGGGTCGATCTCGTGGGCGATCTTGGTTGCCCAAGCGCTGGCGACGAGCTCGTTGTGGGCGGCCAGGTACTCGACGGCTTCCTTGCTCTCATCCTCCTCAAAGACCAGACCGGCACCCATAAACGGCAGGTGCAAGATCATATTGATCTCGTTGAAGGTAAGCCAATACTTCACCAGACCCTTGTAGCGGGTAAAGATCGTGGTCGCGAGGTTCTTGTAGAAGTCGATGAGCTTGCGGTTGCGCCAGCCGCCGTACTCCTTGATGAGGTGAATCGGGCAGTCGAAGTGCGTGATGGTCACAAGCGGCTCGATGCCGTGCGCCTGGCACTCGCGGAATACGTCCTCGTAGAAGGCCAGACCGGCCTCGTTGGGCTCGGCCTCGTCACCGTTGGGGAAGATGCGGGTCCACGCCAGACTCATGCGGAAGGTCTTAAAGCCCATCTCGGCAAAGAGAGCGATGTCCTCTTTGTAGTGGTGGTAGAAATCGATGCCGGTCTGCGCGGGATAGTAATAGCCGTCCTCGAAGTCGAGCATCTTACGCTGGCCGGAGACCACCGCATAGCGCTCGGGGCCGTGCGGAGCTACGTCCACGTTGGCAAGGCCGCGGCCGTCCACGTCGTAGGCGCCCTCGCACTGGTTGGCAGCCGTTGCGCCGCCCCACAGGAAG
>USDE01000290.1 GCA_900553345.1 uncultured Collinsella sp. | reverse complement strand
AAACGGGGCCTCCGGCGGGAAGTTAAACCGCTACTTACGCCTTGTTGACGGAGCCAAACTCCTCCATGAGCTCCTTGGTGCGGGCAACGATGTTGTCGCGACCAGGCTTGAGGAGCTTGCGGGGATCAAAGCCCTTGCCCTGCTGATCCTTGCCAGCCTCGATGTACTCGCGGACGCCCTTGGCGAAGACGAGCTGCAGGTCGGTGTTGACGTTGATCTTGGAGATGCCCAGGGAGATGGCCTTCTTGATCTGATCCTCGGGGATGCCGGTGCCACCGTGCAGGACGAGGGGCAGGTCGCCGGTCTGGGCCTTGATCTCGCCCAGACGCTCGAAAGACAGACCAGCCCAGTCGGCAGGGTACACACCGTGGATGTTGCCGATGCCTGCGGCCAGGAAGTCGATGCCCAGGGAAGCGATGCGCGCACACTCGGCGGCGTCCGCAATCTCGCCCATGCCCACAACACCGTCCTCTTCACCGCCGATGCTGCCGACCTCGGCCTCGATGGACATGCCCTTGGAGTGGGCAAGCTCAACGAGCTCCTTGGTGCGGTCGAGGTTAAGCTGGAAGGTCTCCTCGTGAGAGCCGTCATACATGATGGACGTGAAGCCGGCCTCGATGCACTTGAAGCAGTCCTCGTAAGAACCGTGATCGAGGTGAAGGGCGACGGGAACGGTAACGCCCGTGGCCTCGACGGCAGCCTTGACCATGTCGGCGCAGACCTTGAAACCGCCCATCCACTTAGCGGCACCAGCGGTGCACTGAAGGATCAGCGGAGACTTGGCCTCCTCGGCGGCCTGGAGAATAGCCAGGGTCCACTCGAGGTTGTTGGTGTTGAAGGCACCGAGAGCGTACTTGCCGGCCTCGGCCTTCTTGAGCATGTCTGCTGCGTTGACGAGCATAAAAGAAACCTCCTGTAAGGTTGCTCCGATAACGCCTGAGATTTTACCACGGCGTACCCGAGCATAAACGTTCGTTTGTTCACGAATATCGTCCAAACAGACTTTTTTTGACCGTTTGCCCTACGGAATCGACCCGTTGGGGAAAAATAGCTTGACGTTTGGACGCTTCTCGTGCTTCAGGAGCTGACTATAAAGCTACGCCTGCATGAAAGGGTTCTGCATGAGCTCGCGTGCCATGGTGGTCGAATCGCCATGGCCGGTTAGGCAAACGGTATCGGGCGGGAGAAGCCGGGCGAGCTTGGAGAGCGAGCGCAGAATCGCCGCCTCGTCTCCTCCAGAAAGATCGGTGCGGCCGTGGCTGCCCGGGAATAGTGTGTCGCCCACAAAGGCAATGTTCCCCTGCTCGGTGGCAGCAAACAAGACGATCCCGCCCGGCGTATGCCCTGGCGTCTCGATCACCTGCAGGCAGATATCGCCCACCTCGATAGCATCGCCTTCGGCGAGCAGGCGCGTCGGCTCCCCGGGGTCAGGCGTCTCAATGCCCCACATAGCTCGCTGTTCCTCGATGTTCGCATGCGGCACCGCCACATCCTTGGCACACAGCTCATACTGGCAGCCCTCGCCAACGGTGGTTCGCACGCCGGCAACACCACCAACATGATCGGCATGGCCATGAGTGCATACGGCGCCAAGCACGCGTACACCGGCATGTTCGGCTCGAATATGCTCCACCAAACGCTCGCCTTCCCATGCGGGGTCGATAATCACGCACTCATTGTCCGAAATAACAGCATAGCTATTGGTCTGAATGGGACCGTTTACGAGCGTCTCAATCTCGACCGATCCCTTGGGAGTTAAATCCAAGGACACAGCACTCATGTCCCTCTCCTCTCTATAGAACTCGAGGCATCAAACGATGCCTCGAGTGTAGCGAATATCGATAATGTGACACGTTCGTCGCGACTAAACGCGGCGCTTAAGCTGGGCTCCACCCTCGCCGGGCATCAGGCGGCGCGCGTCGTAGACCGAGTCGACGCTGCTGATAGAGGCCAGCAGCGGATCCAGACCACTCGCGTCCGAGATCTCGACCATAAAGCGCAGGGTTGCAATACCCTCGCGGTTGGTCGACGTGGCGGCAGAAAGGATATTGCCGCCTGCATCGCCAATGGCGATGGTGACGTCCTTGAGCAGGCCCATGCGGTCCAGGCACTCGACCACAATCTCGACCTGGAAAAGCGTATCGGCAGCACCATCCCACTCTACGTCAATCATGCGCTCAGGATGTTCCATAAGGCCCTTGACGTTGGGGCAGTTGGCGCGATGCACCGAAACGCCACGACCGCGCGTGATGAAGCCAACGATGTCGTCGCCCGTCACGGGGTTGCAGCAATGAGCCAGACGGACCAGCAGGCCGCTGTTGCTCTCGCCCTTGACGATAATGCCGTTACTGGCGCTCTTACCGCGCTTTTGCGGCTT
>USDE01000289.1 GCA_900553345.1 uncultured Collinsella sp. | reverse complement strand
GGTGCACGCCGGCATTCAGACCGAGGCGGCGCGTGCGTTTTTGCTCGAGCATGGTGTCGATTGCGGCGACGGCAGGGGAGCGGTCGATGCCGATCGCGAGCTGCTGCAGCAAATGCTCGCCGTACAGTCGTCCGATGACTTGCTCTGGATTCGCCATGGCTATTGGGATGCCCCGACGGGGCTGCTTTCTGCCGAGGGCAAGGGCCCGGTCGTGGTGAGCGGCCACACGCCCACGGTATCGCTTGGGCGCTATTGCGAGGTCGGTGGTCTGGCGGGGCTCGATGAGGAATCGGGACGCGGGCAGATCGTGCGCTTGGGCGGCGAGGACACTGCCGGTGTGCCCGATCGCATCGACATCGACTGCGCCGCCGCCACCGGCTCTGAGTTCGGTCGCGTGGGCATCCTGCGGCTCGATGATGGGGCGGAGTTCTACGCGAATATTCGCCCCGGGGAATAACGGCGCAAGGGGTAGCTAATTTTGGACGGGGCCTTTTTTGACTATTTTTGCCCTTCTGCCCGCAAATTGATTTTTCAGGGACGGGGATTAGATAATCATTTGGCTGCACGCTGGCTAAGTGAGTAGACTTTTTTGGAAATGCCGAGCACCCAACATATTTGCCTCAATAAAACCGCAGGTCACGGACTTGTGCTTTGTCGGTGTGGTCCGGGATTCGGTAAAAGTCTACTCACTTAGTTTTGCGTGTCCGCAACGAGACCCCAGCCGGGGTGATTCCACCGCAAATTAGCTGCTCCCATCGCCGCAATTAGGCGCCGTACGGATTCCGGTCCCTCTCGATGCGTTGGCGGATGTGGGCGTACTCGATAATCAGTAGCACCAGGAGTAGGGCCATGATGGCTAGGTAGCTCACCACAGCGCCCATCAGACCCAGCAGCTTAATCAGGATCACCGGGAGCACCACGCTCACGGCAAAGCAGATCAGGTAGATCTTGGTGACGTCTCCAGCGTGGCGCAGCACCGTGATGATGGCGTAGATAAAGTCGATGGCCGCGGTGACGCCGCCGGCGACGACCATCAGCAGCGCCAGCGTACGGTAGCGTTCAAAGCTGAGACCGTACATAAAGCTCATGAGGGGAATACCGGGACCTGCCATAAATGCGGCGCACGCGCCGGTGATGACCACGATCAGCGCCATAACGGCAACAATAATCAGGTCAAAGCGATGACGCTTACGAGGATTAGCCCAAATGCTCGACAAGCGCAGGAGCTGCGGTTTATAGACAAATCCAATGCTCAACAGAATAGCCTGAGCTGGAAAAAACAGGGCATTAAAGTACAGCTGGTATTTGTAGGCCAGTGTTCCTTCCATCACAAACTTGGGCATGCTTTCGATAAGGTTGAACAGGAATAGCGCGCCAAAGAGTGGGGCGCACTGGACAAACAGGTGGCCGACCTCGCGCAGGTTTACGCGGCGCGATTTTTCGGTCTCGAGCAGGGCGAGCGGCGCGGTGACCAGCACGAGCGAGGCGATTGCGGCGATGCCCATGGCCATGGCCGCGATGGGCATGCTGCGCGTGAAGAACAGCGCCACGCTGAAGACCGCGATGACGCCGACGGAGCGTAGCGTTTGACTCATTCCAGCCAAGTAGAGCTTGTCGGCCTGCTGCAGGCGGCCTTCGTACACGTCGGCGACGCCGTCGATGACCTTATAGAGGTAGACGCCCAGGCCGATCGTCGCCATCTGCGCGTCATAGCCGCGGGCGCTGCTATACATGAGGCCGCAGCCTAGGGCGAGCGCTCCGCAGATCCAACGATTGAGCTGGTAGGAGGCGAAGGACGTCTTTTCGTCGATGTCCGAGACCTGGAAATTGCGCACGCCGTAGTTGCATGCGATCATGATGAGCGTGCCGGTGACAAAGGCGATGGAGAACTTGCCGGCTTCTTCGGCGCCCACGAGCTGTGTGGACACGATGGTGAGCAGCGGAAACGCCAAGCCCCACACGGCGGTGCCGAGAGCGTTCCAAAGATAGTCACGGCTGGTGGCGTGCTCTTCGTATTCAGCCTCTTGCGTGGAGAACCCACCGCCGTAGACGGCGCCGAGCAGACGGTTCCACCAAGCGTCGACCATGCGGCGGACGGGGCCGGGCTCCCGATCGCGTTCGCGCCGGCGACGTGTGGCTTGGCTGCTATCGGGCCCGCCGGCGTTGCGCTGACTCAGCTCTTGGATGCGTGCGAGTTCCTCGGCAGTGTGCGAGGCAGGGAAGAGGCCGTTCTCGATGCGGCCGCCCTGGGCCTTCGCGGCGCCGTCTCTCGATGCAGCGGGGTTGGAGGTGCCGTTGCGGCGGGCGATGGCGCGGCGAATGCTATCGAGGGGCGTGATGCTCAAAGCGGAGTCCTTTCTATTGCTGCGCTTTAGTATAGACGCGACGGTGTTCGCTCG
>USDE01000288.1 GCA_900553345.1 uncultured Collinsella sp. | reverse complement strand
CCCGCGAGCAATTCCTCCCGCATGAGATGCGCATCGTCGCTGCCCTTCGTATGCAGGGCGCAAGCGACGAGCAGGTCATTGTACGCGTAAAGAGTGAGAACCTCTTTCAATATCCCACGGAGCGCATGGTCGCCAACCGCGCAACCGTGTGCCTTCGCCGCCTTGACGCCATGGTGCCCACGGACGCCGTATGCGCCGCGCGCGGCATCGACCCCAAAACCGCCGTCGAGGCTGCGTCATCCCTAACCAGGCTCATGGCATCCGGCACTCCCACGCAGGCGGACCAGGCCATCTTCTACAGCATGATCTGCCGCTACGATATCGTGCGCGAGCTCGTGCTCGTCGAGGTAGGGGAGCGCCTACAAAACTTCGATTATGCCTTTACGGCGGTTGACCTCAACGCCTTTATGACACGCTTTACCACGGAGTATCCGGACGCGGCCCGCTGGACTGAGGCCACGGTCAAGCGCATTAAGGGCTCGCTCCGCCAGACGCTCCGCCATGCCGGCCTTATCGGCGAGGGCCAGGGCCCGGAGTCCGAGCGCCTGTCACCACTCTTCCTCGATTCCGATGTCGAGCGAGCCTTGGTTCAGCTGGGCGAGCGGTCGCTTATCGCGGCCCTTACCGGCAGGGCGGTGATGTAGCGTGGTTCCCGTCAAAAGCGCCGTCGACCCTGTTATCACCCCGGCGACCGATCTCACCACCAATATCGGCATCCATTCCCGCAAGAGCGTCGTGGCGGCGCATGCCCGCTCCGAGCGCGCCTGTCAGGAATTTGAGCGCCGTGCGCAGCTTCTGCGCGAGTGCCTGTGCAGCGAGGACTTTTTGGCCAACAAGGGCATAGGCAATGAGATCGGCTTCCACACTTTTTGCTATGACCCCGCGCTGGAGTTTGAGGCGCGTGCATTATTTGACACCCTTTCATGCGATGCCGAGGCCGACAAGCTTCCGTGCACGCTCAAGGTCGTGAACCTTTACGACGCCGTGCTGGCAATTCTCGAAAAGCGCCGTGTCCTCAAGGCTATCCCGCACCAAGAGGAGCGCCGCGGTACCCAGCGCGTGCTCGAGGACGTGGCCAAGTTCGCCTCGCCCGAGAAAGTCGCCGCGTACATCCTTGAGCAGACCGAGCCGCACGCGCCTGGAGACGTCGTTCTCCTCACCGGCGCGGGCGAGGTTTTCCCGTTCTTTCGCATACACACGCTTCTCCACTGCATGCTTGCGGATTTTGATGAGGTGCCTGTGGTCGCCGCCTATCCGGGCAGTTTCAACGGCTCTTCTTTCCAGCTCTTTAACCGTCTGCCGGCCGACAACTACTACCGCGCCATCGATATCTCGTAAGCACGGCTCCCCGCAGACAAGTCCCTGCCGCCGGTAACAACCCTTTGCCATAACGTTCCCAAACCCAAAGGAGCACCCATGGACAACACGATCGTTCGCGACCTCTTTGCAAAAGACATCAACCGCTCCATCAACGGCGTGGTCAAGGTCCAGGATTCAAAAGATGGGTCCATCCGCCAGGAGCTTGACGAGTACGTGGTGACGCGCGAGTTGCAGAGGCATTTTGCCACGTTCTTCAAGGCCTACGGCGATGCCATCGATGTGCGCACCGACAAGATCGGCGTGTGGATCAGTGGTTTCTTCGGTTCCGGTAAATCGCACTTCCTCAAGATGCTGAGCTACCTGCTCGAGAATCGCCAGATCGGCGGCAAGAGCGCCATCCGCTACTTTGATGGCAAGATCGTCGACCCCATGGTCGAGGCTGCCATGGAGCGCGCATGCTCGGTGTCCACGCAGGCCATCCTCTTTAACATCGATAGCAAGGCGGGCCAGTGGAAGCAGGGCGATACGGCTCCCACGGCGCTGCTTCGCGGCTTTGAGCGCATGTTCTACGAGGCGCGCGGCTTCTACGGCGAGGACCTAAAGCTTGCAAAGCTCGAGGACCACATCGATTCCCTGGGCAAGACCCAGGAGTTCCGCGAGGCCTTTGAGCGCGTCAACGGCGAGTCCTGGCTCCAGACCCGCGACACCTACAGCTACTTTGAGGACGACGTCGTCGAGGTGCTGCAGAGCGTGCTCGGCATGAGCGAAAAGGCCGCATGGAACTGGCTCGAGGGTTCTGAGGACGAGGTTTTGGCCCCTGATGTCTTTGCCAAAAAGGTCAAGGACTACGTAGACGCTCAGGCAGCGGCCCACGGCGGCAACTTCCGTTTGCTCTTTATGGTCGACGAGGTGGGTCAGTTTATTACAAACGACAAGGACCCAAGCCTTATGCTGAGCCTTCAGACCATCGTCGAGGAGCTGGGTGCCGCCTGCGGTGGCCGCGTGTGGGTGATGGTTACGAGCCAGGAGGCCATCGATAACCTGAGCCTGCCCGTGGGCAACGACTTTTCAAAGATCCAGGGCCGC
>USDE01000287.1 GCA_900553345.1 uncultured Collinsella sp. | reverse complement strand
TAGCTCAGTTGGTTAGAGCGCCGGCCTGTCACGTCGGAGGTCGCGGGTTCGAGCCCCGTACTTCCCGCCAACGCAATTAAAGCCACGTCTTCGGACGTGGCTTTTTGCGTTTAATAGGCCCTCGATCTTATATGCCTCTTTATCCAAGTCACCGCATTTGCAACGAGCGAGCCGGCCTCTACTGATATATGTGTTCAAACAGGGGGTTTGTTGCGCAACATCTGTTCAATGAAGCAGGGGGTTCGGTTATACTAAATTGCACTTTAGGCCGTACCTGATTCAGCCAGTCTTCAAGTGCGGCATTCAGTGAACACCCATTTTATAATTTGGTTGTTCAGGCGGTCATTTGGCGTCTCGACACAAGCTCGGCCCCGGAGCTCGTTCGAGCTGTTCGTATTCCTTGAAAGGGGAAACATGGACATATCGAGGAAGACTGATTATGCCCTTCGCATGCTTGCGATGCTTGCCGAGGAGCCGGAGCGGTTGCTTTCTGTTCGCACTGCTGCCGAAGAGGTCAATGTTCCGTATTCGTTTGCCCGTTCGATTCAGCACGGCTTGGTTCAGGCCGGCATTGTGGAGAGCCTGCGTGGTGTTCATGGCGGCATGCGCCTTAAGGTGAGCCCCGACGATGTCACGATCCGTCAGGTCGTAGAGGCCGTTCAGGGCCCCATGGTTATGAACGATTGCACCGCGCCCGATGGCGACTGTGCGCGCATGGGCACGTGCTGCTATCATCCCCTGTGGGCCGGAGCCCAGGCGCTGATGCGCGACTATCTCGATTCCGTTTCGCTCGGCGATATCGTCGCCCATCGCCAGTTTCCGGCTGTCGATCCCAAGTTCGCCGACCGCGATGCGTTTCCCGAGTACGCCGCTTGCGCGTATGCTTGCCGGGAGGAATAGCGCCGCATAAGGAGCATTGTCATGATTCAGGACCCCTTTCGTTCGATGGTTCGTTCGGAAGGGGTCCTGCGTTATCGCGACCTTCCGTGGCGCCGCACGCGCGACCCGTATATCATCTGGCTTTCCGAGGTCATGCTGCAGCAGACGCAGGTGCCGCGCGTGGAGACGCGCATGCCGGCGTGGCTCGATCGCTTTCCGACTGTCCGGGCGCTTGCTCAGGCCGCCCCTTCCGATGTCTTGGATGCGTGGCAGGGGATGGGCTACAATCGCCGCGCCCTGGCGCTTCACAGGGCTGCACAGTGCGTTGTGGAGGACTGGGATGGGGAGTTTCCGCGTGAGATGCACGATCTGGTCGCGTTGCCCGGCATTGGCCCGGCAACGGCGCAGGGCATCCGTTCGTTTGCATTCGATCTTCCAGGCGTGTATCTAGAGACCAATGTGCGCACGGTCTTTTTGCATCATTTCTTTCCCGATGTGCCGGCCGTTCCCGATCGCGAGCTGGTGCCGCTGATTCAAGCTGCCTGTCCGGCGGCCCCCGGTGCGGCGGCGGATGAGATTGCGCCCTTTGCCGCGCCTCAAGACGATGCCGACACGCCGCGCGCGTGGTATTACGCGTTGCTGGATTACGGCGCGTATCTTAAAAAGACGCTGCCCAATCCGTCCAGGCGGTCGGCGGGCTATAGTCGTCAGTCCAAGTTTGAGGGCTCGCGCCGCCAAAAGCGCGCCCACATTGTGCGCATGCTGCTGGCAGCGCGCGATGGGCAGCCGGCAGGTATTACGCTTGATGAAGCTGTTGCAGGCGTTAACGAGATGGAGACGGCAGCCGGCCGTGAGCCGGTCGAGCGCGAGCTGGTCGCAAGTATTCTTGCCGATCTGGAGCGCGAGGGCTTTTGCCGCTCAGAGGGCGATCGTTGGCTGAGTGTATAGCTCGCTCGAATCTGAAGAACGGGATTATAAGGTTTAAATTCTCGGCATGGGGGCATCCTAAAGACAGGGCCGCTCAAAGCCTATGGGCGGCACGTGTTGAAGGGAAGTACACCTATGGATTTTGAGAACTCTCAGACCAAGAAGAACCTCGAGACTGCTTTTGCCGGTGAGTCCCAGGCACACACCAAGTATCGCTACTATGCATCCAAGGCCAAAAAGGACGGCTACGTTCAGATCTCGAATATCTTTGCCGAGACGGCGGGCAACGAGTCCGAGCATGCCAAGCTGTGGTTTAAGTATCTGCACGATGGCGCCGTTCCGGGCACTCTGGACAACCTGCGCGACGCCGCCGCGGGCGAGAACTACGAGTGGACCACGATGTATGACGAGTTTGCCAAGACCGCCGAGGAGGAGGGCTTTGCCGAGATCGCCGAGAAGTTCCGCGGCGTCGCCGCTGTCGAGAAGGCCCACGAAGAGCGCTATAACAAGCTCGTCGAGCGCATTGAATCGGGCGAGGTGTTTGAGCGCGAGGGCGTAAAGGTGTGGAAGTGCCTGAACTGCGGACACCTGCATGTTGGTGCCGAGGCGCCTGAGGTGTGCCCGGTGTGTA
>USDE01000286.1 GCA_900553345.1 uncultured Collinsella sp. | reverse complement strand
TCCGCTTGCGTCAAACCCTCGACCAACGAAAAATACACGCCCGGAAGTGCCATCAAAAAGACCGCCGCAATGCTCACGCGCGCCGACCCCAACCAAATGAGCAGCAGGACCACCACGCAGGCAACCGGTGTCGCCTTAACAAACGAAAGCGCCGGCGCCACCAAGCGGGCAAACGTCAGCGATCGCACCGAGACTCCCGCCAGTACGCCGCCGCACACCGCGGCAAGCGCCAGCCCGCCCAAGATTCGCGCACCCGAGCCTGCCAGAATCGCCCATGTGCCGGCATCGCATACCAGTCGCAGCAACGCCACCACGACGGCGCCCGGCCCCGGCAAAATCAACGGCTGCGCCACGAAACCCGCCATCAGCACCCACACGGCAAGCCAAAAGGCGGCAACGGCACCTGCTGCCGCCACCGCCTTCATACGCTCTGTCATTTGTCGAGCAAACGCACGCACGGGCTACTCCATGCAGTAGAAATCGTCAGCCGGGAGCTTGCCGCCCACGGCGCTCGCGTCCGCATCGGCCAGCACCTGCAGGTACCCACCGAGCGCCGCCTTCATATCCCTCCCCGTCTGGCACACGAGCATGCACCCGGGAATCGCCTTTTCGGCAATCGCGGCGTTATCCACGATACCCGCATCGACCACGGCCTGAGCCCAGTCCGCCGGCGCCGCGTTCACGGCCTCAACGCTCGCAGCATGGCAGCTCAGGAATTCCGCCACGGCCTCGGGATGCTCCTCGGCAAAGGCACGGCGCACCACGGTCACGCCCGTCAGCAGGCGCGAACCCGTGTCACCTGCCAGCTCATCCCACACATCGGTCAGACTTACCGGAGCCGACAGCTTGCCTTCGCTCTTTGCGATGGCAGCGGTCTTGAACGGCTCCGGCAGCACGCCCACGGCAGACGGATCGGCAAGCAACGCCGACAGCACCTCGGTGGGCTCGCTCTTAAACTCGAGCGTAACCTGGCCGGTCAGGCCCGCGCGCTCCAACAGGTAGTTCATGACGTACTCCGGCGTGGTGCCCTTGCCCGTCATATAGACAGTATGGCCCGCCAGATCGCCAAACGAGGCCACACTCGCGTCGCCCGTCACAACGTTCAGCACGCCCAGCGTGTTGATGTCGATGACCTGCACCGCACCCTCAGTCTTGTTGTAGAGCACGCTCGCCACGTTGGCGGGCACCAGGGCGATATCGATATCGCCCTGAATGACCTTGGGCACAATCTCGTCGGCGGCAGTGTTGATCGCAAAGTCGAACTCATTGTCCGTGGCACCGTCGGCCGCCTGGTCCATAAACTGCACCAGGCCAATCGACGTCGGCCCCTTGAGCGAGGCGACGTGTACCTCGACCGGCTCTGCGGCAGCACCGGCGCCGTCCGTGGCAGCCGAGCCCGCGGCGGACCCGACACCGGCAGCCCCGCCGCCACAGCCCGCGAGCGCAAGCGACAGGGTGCCCATGGCGAGCGCCGAGGCAAACCCCCGGCGCGACATCTCAACATCAAACGCGCGCATCGCTAGCACGTCCCCTCGTTAGGCATCGTCCATGCGTGATGATCGGTATGCAGCAATTCCTCGGCCAGCGGCGAGAGCGGCGCACCCAAGAACTCGCTATAGCACGCCTGGACATCGGGATTCTCATGCGAGAAGCGAATCTCGGCGTTCGCATCGAGGCCCCAGAGCACCTGGCCGCGCTCGGCCGCCAGCTCGCAGCCGTCGTGGATGGGCTGACCGCCGCCACCGACGCAGCCGCCCGGGCATGCCATAACCTCAACGAAGTCATAGCTCACACGGCCGTCGCGAATCGCGTCGAGCAGGCGGGCAGCGTTGCCCAGCCCGTGCGCCACGGCAACACGCACCTTAGTGCCATCGATATCGGCGACGGCTTCCTTCCAGCCGTCGAGTCCACGCACGTCGGTAAAAAAATCCGCATCGGGGTTCTTGCCCGTCACCAGGTAGTAAGCCGAGCGCACAGCAGCCTCCATCACACCGCCCGTGGCGCCAAAGATCACACCCGCGCCCGTGCCAAAGCCCAGCGGCGTGTCGAGCGGCTCCTCGACCAGCGTGTCCACGCCCACGTGGCTCGCGCGGATCATGCGCACCATCTCGCGCACCGTCAGCGCAACGTCCACGTCGGGCGCGCCGCCCTCGCCCATCATGCTCGGCAGCGCACACTCGGCCTTCTTGGCCGTGCATGGCATAACGGACACCACGAACAGACGCTCGGGCTCCACGCCCAGCACCTTGGCGTAGTAGGTCTTGGCGATAGCGCCGAACATCTGCTGCGGCGACTTTGACGTGGACAGGCTGTCGACAAACTCGGGGTAACGTGCCTTCACAAAGCGCACCCAGCCCGGGCAGCAGCTCGTAAGCATGGGCCAGCCGCGGCTGTCGCCCTCACCCTTAGCGGCGGCGCCCAGGCGCTCGAGCAGCTCGGAGCCCTCCTCCATA
>USDE01000285.1 GCA_900553345.1 uncultured Collinsella sp. | reverse complement strand
GCGGTAGCCTCAACCTTAATGTACTTGCCCTCAAGGTCGTCGCCCACCACGAGCGAAGCACCCGTCTGCCCCTCGATTTTGGTGAAGCCCGAGTACTGCGAGGTGGATGCGGACCACGTGTAGGTAACCTTGGCGTCGGAGCCCGCGGGGCTCGACCAATCCTTGTACGGCGTCGCCGTAAGGGTATCGCCTATGCTCGGCGTGTCGCTATTCAGCTTGACGCTGTAAAGCTCCATTTGGCCGGCACCCAGCACGGGACCGGGGATGAAGTTGGCGTTGATGCCCGAGCCATCAGAGACGGACGGACCGTAGTAGTCCTTACCGTCCGCGGTCACCTTGCAGATGAAGTATTTGCCTTCCATCGCGGCGGTGACGGTGAGCGACTGCTCGTGGCCTACGACCTCGGTGTAGTCGGCGACATTGCTGCTGGCCCTGATCGTGCCGGCGAGCCAGGTGTAAGTCCAGGTGCCGGGGTTAGAGACGGAGTGGGAAGAACCGTAGAGATTATCCTCGTCCTCGTCGTACATGTTTGCCCAAAGCTTCTTGTCAGCCTTGAGCGGACCCGACGTCGTGGAATACGAGTAATTCTCATCCTTGGTGTCCTGGATGCAGACCCTGGCCTTACTGGAAAGCGTCGTGGCAGAAGTGGCAACGGCTTTCGGCTCACCCTGCTCCGAAGCGACAGCGGGCATCGCAGTGGAATTGTCGGAATCAGCCGCATCACCTGCGGCGTCATCGCCCTTCGCGGCGCCCGAAGTCGCGCCCTGACCGGCAGCAGCGTCACTGGTACCCGTGCCGTCCTCCACGGCAGCACCGTTCGCACCGGTATCGGCAGCAGCAGCGCTATCATCTGCCGCCGCACCTTCGCCGCCCGTCGCAGCCTGGGCAACAGCCTCTGCAATGCCCTCGGCGCCCTCGGCCCACATCTGGGCGGGCGTGGTGCCAAAGGCCATCGCGAAGGCCAGGAACGCCACCAGACCGCGCTTGGCTACGCCACGGGCAATCGCTCCATGGCGACGCCAC
The DNA here is from genome assembly GCA_900553345.1 of uncultured Collinsella sp. Classification (GTDB taxonomy): domain Bacteria; phylum Actinomycetota; class Coriobacteriia; order Coriobacteriales; family Coriobacteriaceae; genus Collinsella. Next base: position 1,435 of record USDE01000285.1, on the reverse strand, counting down.
GAGGCGCGCTGGCTCTCGTCCTCAAACATATCCATTTGTCTCCTACTGTCTGCACTTGGAGCATTGCCCAGCGGCTGCCCCACGTCATCGCGCATATTGCGCTCGAGTACCCCCATCGGGGTCCCCCTTCCCTCCAGAGCCCAACGCGTACCGGCGGCATGCGCCGCGGCCGCGTGCAAGATGGGAGGCGATCCGACTTAACCTTACCGACCCGGGTGCGCCGTCCGATCTGCGACGCGAACATCCCGGGCCAAGAGGAATTACGGTTACTGGTACAGCCGGGGACTTGCACCCCGATTCTCCCAAACGCGCAGGAAAACCGCGCATTCGTGCGTCTCCGCACCACCATCTAGGCCATCGATTATTACTGTCAGTATGGTATCACGCAAAAGGGCCCCGCACACAGGCGAAGCCCAAGGTAAAAGCTATGGTTTGCGATAGGAAGAACTGTCGTCGGACCTTGCAAGAACAGCCCGTTTCAAAACTATGCCGGATTACGGGGCTGATTCAGCACTTCGCAACCATATCTGCCATTTTCGAAAACCAACGACTCATCTACCTGCGGTTTTAAAAGCACGGATTCCGGCATGGTCGAGGTTCGGCACTCCAGCCCCGTAAACCGGCATAGTTTTGTTCGGACCAGCCCACGCCGGCGCGACGCAAGGCAAAATGATCCGTTTTCCTCCGTCCCCCAGGGGTCATTAACGCTTGCCGCCGTGACTGTTGCGCCAGATCTCGCGGCCCAGCATCAGCGCCAGCACCAGCGCGCTCACGTAGCCCATAAAGCCAATGACCGGGATACCGAACACAACCGGCTCGATGCGCGCGTAGTACACCACCGACGAACCGATAAACAGACCGGCGATCACAATTGCCATCGACATGCGGTCGATAATTCCACCCAGCTGCCGCAGCGCCTTATCGCTGCTCATGATCTGCGTGTTTACCTTAAGCTGACCGCGCGTGAGCATTCGCGACGCCAGGCCCAGATACTCAGCCGCTTCGAGCGAACCCTTTGCCGCTCGGTAGCTACTCGCCGCGAAATCGCGACTCATGTCGCGCATGCGTGCGTAGGTACTCTTCTCGTTTTTGATATGCGTCTGGATGATCTGGATCATGTTGACGTTGGGCATGTACTCGGTCAGCAGGCCCTCGAGTGTCACCATGCCGCGCGCGAACATCGTCACCACGCTCGGCAGCTCAACGTCGTTTTTGCGCGCCAGGTTTAGCAGCGAGGTCAAAAACTCGCCGATATCAAGATCCTTAAGATCGAGCCCCGCAAAGTCGGCGACGATAAAGTCCAAGTCGGACAAAAAGGCCGAATGGTCGAGCTCGGCCGAATCGCCGCGCGTCACGGCAAAGCGCATGAGCGAATCCTTGAGCTTGGGCACGTCGCCCTCGGCCACGGCGAAAATCATGTCCTTGACGATACCGC
>USDE01000284.1 GCA_900553345.1 uncultured Collinsella sp. | reverse complement strand
ACATGGCCTCGCGGTCGAGCGAACGGGCCATGGCGTCGGTGAGCTGGATCTCGCCGCCCTTGCCGGCCTGCTGATCTGCCAGCAGGTCCATGACCAGCGGGCTCAGCAGGTAGCGACCGACGATGTACAGATTGGACGGAGCCGCCTCGGGAGCGGGCTTCTCGACCAGACCGCCGATGCGCCAGACAGCGCCCGGCTCTGCATCGGCAACGTCCTCGGCACCCTCGAGCGAACCGACGCGCTCACCGGCGATAACGCCGTAGCGGCTGACTTCCTCGGGCGAGCAAGCAGCGACGGCGATAACCGAAGCGCCACCGTGCTCCTTGGAAACGGCGAGCATCTTGTCGCAGATGTCGCGGTTAGGCACAACGTAGTCGCCCAGAAGAACCAGGAAGTTCTCCCCTGCCACGGCGTCGGCGGCAGAGCGAATAGCATGGCCGAGGCCCTTGGGCTCGTACTGATAACGGAAGTCGACCGGCATACCGCCAGCGTGGGCGACGGCGTCGGCATAGGCGTTCTTGCCGCGCTCGCGCAGCAGGTTCTCGAGCGAGCGATCGGGCTGGAAGTAGTTCAGTAGCTCAGGCTTACCGGGAGAAGTAACGATGATGGCATCGTCGACCTCCTCGGGATCGAGCGCCTCCTCGACGACGTACTGGATGACGGGCTTGTCGAGCACCGGCAGCATCTCTTTGGGCGTGCACTTAGTGCCAGGCAGAAAACGCGTGCCAAGACCGGCGGCGGGGATGATTGCTTTCATGTTATTCAAAGATCCTTTCGCAGGCGCAAGATGCGCCCTGTGCGTGCGGCACGGCGGCCGCAGACCAAATTGCGATACCCAAGCATCTTACCGCTGGAACTATATGTCGCTACAAGGCAGAGACAATTCTTCAGCAGGTCAACGCAAATTATTGCTCGAATGGTGCAATTTTATTGCCCAACGGCAGGGCACCCGATACGACGCAAATCACAGAACATGGCAGTTTGAGCAACCGACGTCGAGGGACCGAAAAACAAAAAAGACGGGGCTCGCAATGCGAACCCCGTCTGCAAAGAAATCTGGCGAGAAAGCCTGATTACTTGAGGGTGACAGCAGCGCCAGCAGCCTCGAGCTTCTCCTTGGCAGCCTCGGCGTCCTCCTTCTTGGCACCCTCGAGAACAGCCTTGGGAGCGCCCTCGACGACCTCCTTGGCCTCCTTCAGGCCAAGGTTGGTGAGCTCACGGACGGCCTTGATGACCTGGATCTTGTTGTCGCCGAAGCCCTCGAGCACGACGTCAAACTCGGTCTTCTCCTCGGCCTCAGCAGCGCCAGCAGCGGGAGCGGCGACAACAGCGGCAGGAGCAGCGGCGGAAACGCCGAAGGTGTCCTCGATAGCCTTAACGAGCTCGGAAGCCTCGAGAAGGGTCATTTCCTTAAGAGCATCGATGATCTCATCGGTGGTAAGCTTAGCCATTTCTAAGTCCTTTCGGTTTCCGTGTCTGTGCACGGAGATCAGTTAAAACACGGCGCGAATGCGCCAGGGGTGCGGCGTTGCCGCCGCGGGTGAAAACAGCGACTAGGCTGCCTTCTGCTCGGAGACCTGCTGGATCGAACGAGCGAGACCAGAGGAAACGCCGTTGACGCAGACAGCGATGTCGCGAGCGAAACCGGAGATGAGACCGGCAATCTGGCCGAGAAGCTGGTCCTTGGTGGGCAGCTCGGCGATAGCCTTAACATCATCAGCGGAAACGGCCTTGCCGTCGGAGATACCGCCCTTGATCTCAAGGACGCCCTTGGACTTAGCGGAGAAGTCCTTAAGGGTCTTAGCGGCCTCGACCGGCTCGGTCTCGTAGAACACATAAGCGACGGGGCCGGCGAGGATCTCGTCGAGCTCGGGCTGCTCCTGGTTCTTGAGAGCGATCTTGACCAGGTTGTTCTTGTAGACCTTCATCTCGGCGCCGCACTCGCGAAGCTGATGACGCAGCTCCTGAGCCTGCTTAACCGTCAGACCGTTGTAGTTGACGACGAACAGACCGGCGTTCTCGGCGATACGGGACTCGATCTCTGCAACCTTGTCGATTTTGTACTGCTGGGGCATGAATTACACCTCCTCGAATTCTTTCCGGGCACGGTCCGCCACAAGGACGTGACGGGGGCATGTCCAAAAAGAAAGCCCCCGCGCTGCATGAGCGACGGGGGCGAGAAGACATATCTACTCGACCACCTCGGCTGGCGGGATATCCCATTAAGCTCGCGGGCAATGCCCGTTTGCACCGGCTGTCTCTGGCAGCGGATTCGTGCGTGAACCGAAAGTATTATGGCGGGGACCCCGGCGTCGGTCAACGGAAAACCGGGCTGCACACAATTCCACCATCCGGCACGCTCCGCCGAAGGCCAGGCGCAAGGTTTTCGCTCGGTCAAGTCCTGGGCTCGCACGAAGGCCACATTAAGTGGCCTTCGGCTCGTGCGGAATCTACGAAAACC
>USDE01000283.1 GCA_900553345.1 uncultured Collinsella sp. | reverse complement strand
CCGCCCTCGCCCACCAGCGCAGCCGGCGCCTCAAACTGGGGTTTTACGAGCGTGCAAAACGAACCCGAAGGCTTCAGGCACGCCATCACGGCGTCGATGATATTTGCGATACTCGTAAACGACACATCGCACACGGCCAGGTCGATAGCGCCGCCGTAGCCGAGCTCGGGCAGCTGCGTCACGTTGGTGCGTTCATGGAGCGTCACGCGATCGTCTTGGCGCAGCGACCAATCAAACTGAGCGCGACCCACATCGACCGAAACGACTGTGGCGGCGCCGCGCTTGAGCAGGCAATCGGTAAAGCCGCCCGTGGAGCATCCCACATCGAGGCAGGCAAGGCCCGTGAGATCGATACAAAACGCATCGAGCGCGCCCTCGAGCTTGAGCCCGCCGCGCCCAACGTAGGGAATACGACCCTTCACGTGCAACGGCAGGCCCGGCGTCACCTTAAGGCCCGGTGAGGTCAAACGCTCGCCGCCACTCGAGACCAAGCCGGCCATAAGAGTGCGAAGGGCATCCGCGCGATCGGCGCAGATGCCCTGTGAAATCAGTTCGTCATCGAGACGCACACGTTTCATGAATGCCATCAACCATTCGTATCCGGAGATGCGGCCTGGCTATCCTGGGATTCGTTTGCCGCATCCTCATCGTATTCCTGCTCGAGCTTATCTGCCTCGCGAGGCGTCAACTCAAACTTATCGACCATATCGACCGCACGGGAGCCCAGCTCGATCGCCTCGTCAAACAGATCGAGCGAACGCTCCAGGGACGTATCCTTGGAGCGAACGGTCGCGATAATCTGGTCCAAGCGGTCCGAGATCTCGTCGAAGTTGCGGACGGAACCCTCTGGCATGGCTACTCCTTGACGGTACCGGTCTCGGCCTCGGCGACCTCGGCATCCTCGTCGAGAACGCCGGCCGCAGCCTGAGCGGCGGCAACCTTGGCGGCAGCCTCGGCGGCCTGGGCCTCCTCGCGGGCACGGTCCTCGGCCAGTAGCTCCTGATAGAGGTCCTCGCCCGGCAGCTCCTCGCTACGAGCGATCTTGCCCAGCACGCCGTTGACAAACGACGCGGACTGGTCGGTGCCATAGGCCTTGGCAAGCTCGACCGCCTCGTTGATCACGATGGCGTCCGAGACCTCCTCGTCGGTGAGGAAGCGCATCTCATAGACGGCGATACGCAGCAGATTGCGGTCGGCACCGGGCATACGCATAAGATCCCAGTTCTTGGCGACGGAGCGCAGGGCGCAGTCGATGCGGTCGATGTGCTCGTAGGCACCGCGGCACAGCTCCAGCGCGTAGGGATCGAGGGGACCCTTCGAGATCAGGAAATCGCCCTCGAGGACGCGCTCGAGCGGGCTGTCCGTGGCCTCGGCCTGGAACAGCAGCTGCAGCGCCTGACTGCGGGCAAGCGTACGCCCGCGATAAACCTTAAGGCTCAAAGGTTACTCCTTGGGGAAAACGAGGCCGTCGATGCAAACGTCAACGCGCTCGACCTCGACGCCCACCTGGGCGTCGATGGCGGCAACCACGGCGGCGCGAACGGCCTCGGCGAGTTTCTTGAACGGATAGCCAAAGAACACCACGACGCGCACGGTAAGCGCGAGCTTGTCGCCGATGACCTCGGCCTCGACCGCCGGCTCAGAAGCCGGGGCCTTGGACGAAAGCATCATGGAGACAAGGTTGGTGGCAAGGTCCTTGACGCCCACGGAGGCGATGCCCTCGACATCCGTGACGGCGCGCGAGACGATGGCGGTCAGAACATCGGGCGAAATGCCGATGCCGTCAATCTTGATTTCCTGGGGCATGAGTCCTCCTAGAAGAGTTGGTTGCTAGACGCGGGAGACGAACTTGCCGTCGCGGGTGTCAACCTTAATGACCTCGCCCTCGTTGAGGTACATGGGGACCTGGATGACGGCGCCGGTGTCGATGGTGGCCGGCTTGGTGGAACCCTGAACGGTGTCGCCCTTGAAGCCCGGGTCGGTCTGGACGATGGTGGTCTCGATGAACATCGGCGGGGTCACGCCCATGAGCTCGTCGTCGGCGAAGAGCAGCTGGCAGGTGTCATTCTCGCGCAGCCACTTGGCGTTCTCGCCCACCATATCCTCGGGAACGGGAACCTGCTCGTAGGACTCGTTATCCATGAAGATGTAGTCGGCGCCGTCGTTGTAGAGGTACTGGAACTCACGGGTGGTGAGCATGACGCTCTCGAACTTGGTGCCGGCGTTGAAGGTGTAGTCGACCACGCGACCGGTCTTGATGTCCTTCAGCTTGGTGCGCACGAACGCGCCGCCCTTACCCGGCTTCACGTGCTGGAACTCGACGATGGTGCACAGCTTGCCGTTAAACTCGATGCACATGCCGTTCTTGAAATCGGCGGTAGAGATAGCCATACTCGGTAATCCTTTCGTTCACGGGCGATCCGCTGCGCGCCGCGGGGCCCGATCAGCGTTCAAACCGGTACATTATAGCGT
>USDE01000282.1 GCA_900553345.1 uncultured Collinsella sp. | reverse complement strand
GTCGATCACGCGGATCTCGGTGATGGTGGGGTCGCGGTCCTCATCGCGGAAGTACTGCTGGCAGAAGGCGATGTCCGCCTCGTCCATGGCAAGGCCGCGATCGGCGATAAAGGCGGCAAGGCCGGCCTCGTTGAGCTCGCGGAAACCGTCGAGCACTTCGACAGGCTGCGGCTCGGGTGTCTCAATGTGCAACGTCTCGGGCAGGTCGAGCGAGGCGATGCGCGCCTCGACGGGGTTCACCACGTAGTGCTTGATGGCCTCGATGGCGGCCTCGTCCAGGGCGCCCGAGATCATATAGACCTTGGCGGAGCGCACGGCGGGGCGCTCGCCCTGGCTGATGAGCTGCACGCACTCGCTGGCGGAGTCGGCGCGCTGGTCAAACTGGCCAGGCAGGAATTCGACGGCAAAGACGGCGCCATCGCTTGCGGGGAGCTCGTCGTAGGTCACATCGACCTGGGGCTCGCTAAAGACGGTCGGCACGCAGGAGCGGAAAAGCTCCTCGTCGATGCCCTCGACGTCGTAGCGGTTGATGATCCTCAGGGCCTCGATGCCCTTGATGCCGAGAATCTCGGTCAGCTCGCCCTTGAGCTGCTGAGCCTCGACGTCGAACCCGGGTTTCTTCTCCACGTAGATACGAGAGACCATTGGTTCCTGCCTTCCTGATCGGTTGGGCGTACGGTACGGTATGCGGCAGCGGTCGGTTTGCGGGGTCTGCCCTGCGGTCGCCTTGAGCCACATGTTTGTAAACCTCACTATGATACGACAGCTCGCGGCGCGTTGAGGACGGCGAGGGTGCTACAGTGAAGCGCAAACAAGAGAAAGGCATCACATGGCATTCGTTTCACTCGCCATCATCGCGCTCGTGGCCTTTGCAAGCCCCTTCATCGCCTCGGCGATTCCCGGAAAACCCGTTCCCGAGACGGTCTTTTTGCTCGTGTTCGGTGCGGTGCTGGGACCCCATATGCTCGGCGTCATCCATGTAGATGCCGAGGTCTCGCTGGTGTCCGAGCTCGGTCTGGCCTTTTTGTTCCTGCTCGCCGGCTTTGAGATCGACCCCAAGAGCATCACGGGCGTCGAGGGGCGCTACGGCTTGGCGACGTGGGTCGTCACGTTTGGTATCGCCTGGCTTGCCGTGCGCTTTACCCCGTGGTTCTCGGTCAGTCATTTCGACGGTATCGCCGTGACGCTTGCCCTCACTTCTACGGCGCTCGGCACGCTCGTGCCCATCATGCGCGAGCGCTCGCTCACCGGCACGCGTGTGGGCGACTCGATTCTCGCGTATGGCACTTGGGGCGAGCTCGGTCCCGTGCTCGCCATGTCGGTGCTGCTGTCTGCTCGCACTGGCATCCAAACGCTCGTAATCCTTGGCTTGTTTGCGGTGGTTTGCGTGTTACTGGCCGTGGTCCCGAGCCGTTCCAAGCGCGTCGGCAGCCGCTTCTTTGCGTTTGTCGAGGAGCGCGCCGATACCACGTCGCAGACCTTCGTGCGCCTGACGGTGCTTATTTTGGTCACGCTCGTGGCGTTCTCGGCCGTCTTTGATCTCGACATCGTGTTGGGTTCTTTTGCCGCCGGCTTTGTCCTGCGCTATATCATCCCCGAGGGCAACCATACGCTCGAGACCAAGCTCGACGGCCTGGCCTACGGCTTTTTGATTCCGGTGTTCTTTACCGTATCGGGCGCAAAGATTGACCTGACGGCCGTGGCGTCGCGTCCGGGCTTGCTCGCGGGCTTTATCGTGGCGTTGCTGATTATTCGTGCCGTGCCCATCCTCATCTCTATGGGCATTTGTCCTGCGACGCGCGATGTGTCGGCGTATGGTCGCATTACCGTGGCGCTCTACTGCACCACGGCCCTGCCGATCATCGTTGCCGTGACAAGCGTTGCCGTCAACGCGGGCGCGCTGTCGCAAGATATTGCGTCGGTCATGGTTGCCGCCGGTGCCATCACGGTGTTCTTGATGCCGCTGCTCGCGCAGCTCTTCTACCGCGTGGTCGATGCCGCGCCGGTCGCCGCCGTGGCAGAGGTTGCCGAGCATCCTTCCGACGCGCTCGACATCCTGCGCGCCCATCACGATTTGGCGAGCCTGCTCGCACGCGAGCACGAGCTGCTGACCTCGCATGGACATGGTCGCGTATTCGAGGGCTTGCCTACGCTCGATACGATTGCCGAGCGTCTTTCCGCCGAGGCAGCGAACGGCCACATCGATGCCCGCATCGTGGACGCGGCGCATCTTCTTGCCGATAAGACCTATGGTGATGAGCTTGACCCGTCCGAGCTGACTCCGCGTGAGCGCCGCCGCCTGGAGCGCGCCAAGCTCGCCGTGCACGAATACCGCCGCCGCATGCTGGAGCTCTACGCGCGCGATGAAGCCCAGGACGACGACGGCAAGTAGCAAGGAGTGTCGGGATACGGGTTCCGTCCAAATAATAGAAGGCGCGCTGCCTGCGGTTGATGCGGACAGCGCGCCTTTTGCGTTGAACTCTGTTGAGGTTCGAAGCCGAAACTTTCGACCTTT
>USDE01000281.1 GCA_900553345.1 uncultured Collinsella sp. | reverse complement strand
ACCAACAGACGCCCCTTTGAGCAGCGGCGCCACATAGGTATCCCAAAACTCATGCTCGCGCGGCTTAGGGATAGGCTCGGGGTTTGCAAAGTGCGTAATGCGATACGGAATGGGATCAGCGATGCCAGGGACCATATAGCCCACGAAGATATCCGGAACCACGCAGCCAAACAAAAAGGCATTGCGGTCGCGCACACTATTGGCAAGCGCACCGGTGCGCTCCAGCAAACGCTCCGTCTGAGCGATATGAATGTTCCAGCTTGGCATAGCCACCCCCATAAAAACCTGGATAACTATACCATCACGGCAAAGCCGCGCGGGCGGCTACGCACGCTCTACGCAGCAACTATTCCGCAGCGCCGCTCTCGGTTCCATACGACGACACCGGCGCCTCGACCACATGGTGATATCGATCGATATAGATGGCGCGGGCGCCCAGGCGCCGCGCCAAATCCTGATGATGCGTGCTCATCAAGACCGTCTTGCCGGCAGCAACATAGGCCAGTAGAAAGTTGACCACGATGTCGCACGAGTCCTCGTCAAGTCCGTTGGTAGGCTCGTCGAGCACCAGGATATCGGGATTCATCGACACGACGGCAGCCAGCGCCACGCGCTTCTTTTGCCCGCCCGAAAGCTGATAAGGCGAGGCATCGACCAGATCGGCAACCTGAAACAGCTCCATGGCATCGCGGACGCGGCGCTCGAGCTCGTCTGCCGGAAGTCCCATCTGGGCGGGACCAAACGCGACCTCCTCGCCGACTGTGGCGCAAAAGAGCTGCGCATCGGCATTCTGGAACACAAAACCCACGCGCTGATGGAACCGCTGGGCCGTCGCGGAATCCTTGAGATATGCCGCATCGACCGCATGCCCGTCGAACAGGTACGCACCCGCGTCCGCAAACTCAAGGCCGTTGATAAGACGCATGATCGTCGTCTTGCCGCAGCCGTTGGGACCTAGCAGGGTAACGAGCTCCCCACGGTCCACCTGCAGCGAAACGCCATCGACCACCGTATGGCCCGCATAGGAAAACACCACGTCGCGAAACTCGATGAGCGGCGTTGTTTCGACGCCAGCAGCACCGCTCGCGCCCATCGCGCCATTTGTATCGTTTGTCAAAACGTCGCCCTTCCCTACTCACATCGACGGTTCGACCGCCCGCGCTACAGCACCGCGCACAACACGGCGAGCAGAGCCACAACGGCCGCGTAAACGGCATCGCGCCAGCCAAAGCCGCTACGCGCGGGGGCCGGGTACGCACCGGCAAAGCCGCGGCAGAGCATGGCCTCGTCCATCGCGCGGCTGCATTCCATCGCCTTGATAAACGTCATGCCCATGATACCCGCCAGCGAATCGGTGCGCGAAAAACCCGCAGGCGCGGAACCGACGCTGCGCAGCATGACCGATTCGCACAGATCGTGCGCCGTGCGTCCCAACACCTCGATGTGCTTGAGCGCCATATCAAACGTAAAGATAACTTCGTCGGGAAGATGTAGCATCTTGAGCGCCGCCGACATGCTGCTCCACGTGAGGGTCCACGAAACGCCCAGCACCAGCGACACGTTAATGAACGTCTTGAGCGCGATCTTGAGCATGGCGCCCGTGGCAGAAGCGCCCAGCAGCAGGGCAGGCAGTGCCAGAACCACTGCAAGCCCCGTGGCGCCGAGCGCCGGTACAAAGGTCGCACGCAGCCCGCGTGCGGGGCGCACCGCGACCAGCACCAGCGCGATAGCCGCCATCAGCATCAGGTACAGCGGACTCTGCGTCAGGCACACGCACAGGACGCAGACGAACATCCCCACCAGGCGCACCGAAGCCGAAACGCAAGAAAGGGCGCGATCGACCATCGACCCGCCCTCGTGCGCGCCTCCACCCAGGCGAACCCGCTCAAGCAGGCTCGCCAGGTGCAGGACATTCTTTTGCATCACACGATGCCGAGCCCCCGCGGGCTCGTATCGCTGCTCGACCGCAAGCCAGCTAGGCAGCTCGACCATCTGCATGCGCTCAGTTTTCCTTGACCGTCAGCGAGATCAGACGGAATGCGATGGTGAGCACCGCCACGCCAATCACGCCGGACAGGATATACATGGCAGCCTGACCGGCAAAGCCAAGACCCTGCTCCTCGGAATAGGCCTGCAGGTAATCACCCGTGGGCAGCGCGTCGGCAAAGGTCGGGGTGTCGAGACCGACCGAAGCCTGCAGGCTGTCGTCGCCAGCCTCCTGAACGGCGGTCGCGGCGCCCTCGGCGTCCCACTCACCCCAGGCGTCACCCGTGGCCAGCAGGCCCAGCGGCGTGGCCACGACAAGCACGGCAACCAAGATGAGCGTGGGGACCAGCGAGGTCTTCTTGGCAGCAGCGCCCTCGGCAGCAAGCTGGCCATCGACGGCCTCGGGTCCGACGATAATGCTCGGTGCCGTCTTCTTAATGAAACCGTAGATCGCAGCCGTCGCCACGCCCTCGACCACACCGGCTACCAGCATATGCGGGATCAGCATGGCCGGAATGGAAAATCATAGAGAAAATCGGTGAAGGCTCTTTTGGAA
>USDE01000280.1 GCA_900553345.1 uncultured Collinsella sp. | reverse complement strand
TAATTCCGTGCTGCGTCCGCTCAATCGCCTGGCGGCGGAGCAGGGTGTGACGGTTGAGCATACGGGCTGCGACGCGAACGGCGCGCTCGACTACGACGAGCTCGAGCGGTTGGTCACGCCCGGTACGCGTGCCGTGGTGGTGACGCACGCTTCCAATGTGACCGGCAACGCGGTCGACGTTTCGCGTGTTGCTGCTATCGCCCATGCGGCCGGCGCGCTGGTGATCGTCGATGCCTCTCAGTCTGCCGGTACGGCGAAGATTGACATGGATACCATGGGGCTCGACGTGGTGTGTTTTACCGGCCACAAGGGGCTCATGGGACCCCAAGGCACCGGCGGCCTGGCCGTGGCGGAGGGCATTGACGTGGCTCCGTGGGCCATGGGCGGCACGGGCGTGCACAGCTTCGATGCGCTGCAGCCGCTTGAGTGGCCCACGCGCCTTGAGGCGGGCACGCTCAACGGCCACGGTATCGCCGGCCTTTCTGCCGGCCTTGACTTTATCGAGGCCCAGGGCGGGGTGGAGGCGATTGCAGCTTGCGAACGCTCGCTTGCTGATCGCTTCCATGCCGGTGTGCGCGAGATTTCGGGGATTAAGCTTTACGGTGCGTTTGACCAACCCGCGCGCTCGGCGATCGTGTCGCTCAACGTTGGCGATATCGACTCTGCCGAGATCTCGGATGCGCTCATGCAGGGGTGGGGGATTGCGACGCGCCCCGGCGCCCATTGCGCCCCGCTCATGCACCGTGCGCTGGGGACCGAGCGCCAGGGCGTCGTCCGTTTCTCGTTTGGATATTTCAACACTACCGAGGAAGTCGACACGGCTATCGATGCTCTGTGCGATTTAGCCTGTTAAAGCTGCTAGACCGTTTATACTTGCGGGACGGGCCTTTTGCCCGTCCCGTTTTTGTTTCGACCCGAAAGGTGTGCCTATGGCCTCATCCGCCCCGCGCGGTCTGCGCTCCGACCATGTCGTTACCGTCGGCATCGCCCTGTTCTCGATGCTCTTTGGCGCCGGCAACCTCATTATTCCGCCGCTGCTGGCGCTGCAGGCAGGTTCTGCCACGCCGGTCGCCATGCTCGGCTTTCTGATTGCAGCCATCGGCCTGCCCGTCATGGGCTTTATCGCTGTCGCGCTCGCCGGTACGGCCCGCGAGCTGGCCGGGCGCGTGCACCCCAAGTTTGGTGAGTTCTTTGTCGCGGCTGTGTATCTGGCCATCGGTCCGTGCCTGGCCATTCCGCGCACGAGCTCCACGGCGTTCGAAATGCTGGTGCCGCTGCTACCCGAGGGTGTTTCGCTCGGCACGGCACGTCTGGTGTTTGCCATCGGGTTCTTCGTCGTCGCGTTTGCGCTCACGCTGCGTCCGGGCGTCATCACGCGCGTGCTTGGTCGCATTACGGGCCCCGCGCTTATCGCGCTCATCGTGCTGGTTGTGGGTGCTGCCGTGATCTCGCCGCTGGGACCGGCTGCCGCGCCTCAGGCTCCCTACGATGCAGGCGCCGCCGTGCAAGGCTTTTTGACCGGCTACCAGACCATGGACCTGCTCGCGTCGCTCGCCTTTGGCATTATCATCGCCGAGACCATCCACGAGCTGGGTGTTACCGATGACAAGCGCGTGGCCTTCGAGATTTCGCGTTCCGGTGTGATCGCCGGCGTGCTCATGGCCGTCATCTACTGCGGCCTGGCGCTTGCCGGCATGCAGCTCGGCACGGTTATGCCCGATGCTACTAACGGCGCCGCCATCCTCGCCCGTTCGGCCTCTATGCACTTTGGTCTTGTCGGCACGGTCGTGGTCTTCGCCATCTTCTTCCTTGCCTGCATGAACGTGTGCATCGGCCTCATCAGCTGCTGCTCGCGTTACTTCTGCGAGACGTATGTGGTCGAAGGGGGGGCGGAGGCCTCTGAGGAGGCCATGCGCCGTCCCTTCGCGGTTCTCGCCTTTGTGTTCGCAGCGTTTTCGTGCGTGCTCTCCAACGTGGGCCTCGACGTGATCCTTATGTTCTCGGTGCCCATGCTCAACGCCTTGTATCCCGTCGCCATCGTGCTGGTACTGATGGGCCTGGTGCACGGCTTTTGCGACGCTCATCCGCAGGTGTGGGTCTGGGTCGGCGGCGTGGTTGCCGTGCAGAGTGTGATCACCTCGGTTCGCGACGCGTTCTTTGCGGGCGCGTGGCTGCCGTTCGATGCATTGCCCCTGGCGGATATCGGTGCCGCGTGGGCGCCAGTCGCCGTGGTGGCGTTTGCGATCGGCCTGGCCCATAGCCGGTTTGTCGCACATTCGAGGAGCTAGGGTATCGTCGCTTGCACAGGCGCGAAGTCTCCCCTATAATTTCCTTCGCTTTGGGACACGCAAGGTTTAGACCTTAGCTGCTCAACACCTTCGGGACGTGGCGCAGTTTGGTAGCGCGCCTGCTTTGGGAGCAGGATGTCGCAGGTTCAAATCCTGTCGTCCCGACCATATCTTGCGGGCGTAGTTCAATGGTAGAACCCCAGCCTTCCAAGCTGATGACGCGGGTTCGATTCCCGTCGCCCGCTCCATAGGATAGATGAA
>USDE01000279.1 GCA_900553345.1 uncultured Collinsella sp. | reverse complement strand
CCGCCGTTCTAACGAACGGCGGTCGGCTTGACGCTGCGCGAGCCCCAGACGGGCGATCTGCCTTTCAATCGTCGGGCATGGGCAAAAGCCCTATGCCCTCCTCTTTCAAGGCACCTCGCCACGCCTGGGACCCGCTCGCTGTCCAACCGTTCTCTGCGCCGTTCGCTTACTTGTTAGGTTCTTTTACTTCTTCCCGAATTTGATTTTGATGGCGCGCTTGAGCGCGTACTTGCCCAGGCTGGGGAGCTTTTGCTCGTATTTGACCATCGTGGAGCACTCGGGGCGATCGCGATCCAGGTGGATGGCATCGAACGCGCACTTGGTGGTGCACAGACCGCAGCCGATGCACTTGTTGGGGTCGACGATCGAGGCACCGCAGCCCAGGCAGCGGGCGGTCTCGGCGCGCACCTGCTCCTCGGTGAAGGTCTCGACGTACTCGCTAAACGGCGCGGCCTTCTCGCGTTCGCGGTCCACATGCGCCACCTCGCGGCTCGCGTTGTCGTAGCTCTCGATCACGACATCGTCGCGGTCGAGCGCGGTATAGCGGCGCTGGTTGCGGCCGATGGTGAGCGTGGAACCCGGCTGCACAAAGCGATGGATGGAGACGGCGGCCTCGTGACCGGCGGCGATAGCGTCGATGGCAAAGCTCGGACCGGTGTAGACGTCGCCGCCTACAAAGATGTCGGGCTCAGCGGTCTGATAGGTCTGGGGATCGGCAAGGGCGCCCTGGCCGCGGCCAAGCTCCACCTTGGAGCCAGCCAGCAGATCGCCCCACACAATGGACTGGCCAATCGACATGACGACACGGTCGGCATCGACACGGCGCATATCGTTCTCGTCGTACTCGGGCGCAAACCGACCCTCGTCGTCAAAGACACGCGTGCAGCGCTTGAAGGTGATGCCGCACACACGACCGGCCTCGTCCAGGTGAACCTCCTTGGGGCCCCAGCCGCAGCTGATGTGCGCGCCGTCCTCAACGGCCTCGCGACGCTCCTCCTCGCTGGCGGGCATCTGGGCCTCGCTCTCCAGGCAGAACATCTCAACGTGCTCGGAACCCAGACGGCAGGCGTTGCGCGCGACGTCGATAGCCACGTTGCCGCCGCCCACCACGATGGTGCGGCCGGGCAGCGCGTCAATCTTGCCGCTGTTGACCTCGCGCAAGAAGTCGACGGCCACGGTCACGTCCTCGGCCGCCTCGCCCGGAATACCGGCAAGACGGCCGCCCTGGCAGCCAATAGCCACGTAGAAGGCCTTAAATCCCTGCGCGCGCAGCTCGTCGAGCGTCACGTCGCGGCCGACCTCCACGCCATAGCGGAACTCGGCACCCATCAGGCGAATAACCTCGACCTCGGCCTCGATGACGTCCTTCTGCAGCTTAAAGCTGGGAATACCGTAGGTGAGCATGCCGCCCGGGCGCTCATTCTTCTCGAATACGACGGGCTTGTAGCCCTTCTCGGCCAGATAGAAAGCGCAGGACAGACCGGCCGGACCGGCGCCGATGATGGCGATCTTCTGATCGAAGCCGCCGGCGCGCGTCGGCGTCACCACAGGTGGAACATAGCGGGTCGCGGCATCCAGATCGCGCTGGGCGATGAACTTCTTGACCTCGTCGATAGCCACGGCCTCGTCCACGCGACCGCGGGTGCAGGCGTCCTCGCAGCGGCGGTTGCACACACGGCCGCAGATAGCGGGCAGCGGGTTCTCGCGCTTAATGAGTGCCAGCGCCTCATCATAGCGACCCTGCGCCGCGAGCTTTAAGTAGCCCTGAACGGCAACGTGCGCGGGACAGGCCGTCTTGCAGGGAGCGGTGCCGGACTCATGCGTCTCGATGCGGTTGTCGTTGCGGTAGTTGGGCGACCACTTGGTGTGGTCCCACTTGGTGGCATCGGGCAGCTCCTGGCGCGGATACTCGGGCACCTGTCCGCCGGCCTTTTTGCTGCAGAGCTTCTGGCCCAGCTTGGCAGCGCCGGCCGGACACACCTCAACGCAGCGACCGCAGGCCACGCACTTGTCCTTCTCGACCTTGGCGACATAGGCCGAGCGCGACAGGTTGGGCGTGTTGAACAGCTGCGAGGTGCGCAGGGCATAGCAGACATTCACGTTGCAGTTGCAGATCGCAAAGATCTTATTCTCGCCGTCAATATTCGTAATCTGGTGGACAAAGCCGTTATCCTCCGCACGTTTGAGGATCTGCATCACTTCATCATAATCGACATAATGGCCCTTGTGGGTTTCCACCAGATAATCGGCCATGTCGCCTACGCCGATACACCAATCCTCCGGATCATCCGCGCAGCCCTCGCCTAACACACAGCGGGACATCCGGCATGAGCAGGGACTGGCGGCATATTTGCCGTCATATTTTTTCAGCCAGTGGGAGATATGCTCTACATTCACAGACTGATTCTCCATTTCAATCGCCTTTTCCACGGGGATGACGTGCATGCCGATCCCCGCGCCGCCCGGCGGCACCATGGGCGTCACCTTCTCCAGCGGCAAGCGGGACATCCGCTCAAAAAAGCGCGCCAATTCCGGGTGCTTTTGAAGCTG
>USDE01000278.1 GCA_900553345.1 uncultured Collinsella sp. | reverse complement strand
AGCAGACCGATCGTCGTGCCGCGGCGGTGCGTCACGCGTCCGTCGTCGGGCTCCAGCGTGCCAGCGAGCACGCTCAGCAGCGTCGACTTGCCGTCGCCGTTTTTACCGACAATACCAATGCGGTCGCCCTCGCCCACGCCGAGCGTCACGCTATCGAAAATATGCTTGGTGGGAAACTCTAGGCTGACGGAATCGCATCCCAAAAGAATCGCCATATGCCCTGCTCCTTCGTAGAAATTCAACGTTGTCCATGATAGCAGCGAGCCCCACCCCAAACCACCACGAAGGCGCCTGTCCCCTTTGTGGTGGTCGTTTCGGTCGCAGAGCAAAAGGCGGGCCATCTCCCGCAAGAGATGACCCGCCTCTCCAATCAGTCCCGCGGTAACCGTGGCCGCCGCGGGCCTCAAGCATGTCCCGGACTAGGAGAACATGCCGGTGAGGTACTCATTCAGCCGCTTATCCTTGGGCCGTTGGAAAATCTCGTCGGTCTCGTCGTACTCGACCATATCGCCCATGTAGAAGAACGCCGTGCGGTTGGACACGCGCGACGCCTGCTCCATGTTGTGCGTCACGATGACGATTGCGCGCTCGGCCACGATCGACGACATAAGGTCCTCGATCGCCAACGTCGAGATGGGGTCGAGCGCCGAGCAGGGCTCGTCAAACAGGATCACGTCGGGGTTGAGCGCCAGCGTGCGCGCAATGCACAGACGCTGCTGCTGGCCGCCCGAAAGCGCGTAGGCGCTCTTGTCGAGCTTGTCCTTGACCTCGTCCCAAAGCGCCGCGCCGCGCAGGCTTTCCTCGACCATGCGGTCGAGCTCGTCACGGTCGGTGATGCCGTGGCGCTTAGGCGCAAACGTGATGTTGTCGCGAATGGACTTGCGGAACGGGTTGGGCTGCTGGAACACCATGCCAATGGAACGGCGCAGCTCGTAGGTGTTTTCGGTCTTGGTGTTCACGTTGCGCCCGCGATAGTTGATCTCGCCCTCCACGCGGCAGCCGCGAATCTCGCGATTCATGAGGTTGAGGCTACGCAAGAAGGTCGACTTACCGCAGCCCGAAGGCCCGATGAGCGCCGTGATCTCGCCCTTGTGAAAGTCGAGCGACGTATTGTGCAGTGCATGGTGGTCGCCATAGTACACGTTGACGTCCTTGGTGGAGAGCACGACCTCGTCGCTCACGGCCTTGCCGCTCACGCGCACGCGCTTCTCGCTCTCCCCCACGCTCGACAAAAAGTCCTGGGTCTCGGACGATGCCGCCTCAGTTGCGGGCGTTGCATTTATCTCGCTCATTCGGCCGTCATCTTCCTTGCCAGTTGTTTGCCCACGATACGGGCGACTACGTTAAACAGCAGCACGCAAATCATCAGCAGCGCCGCGGTGCCCCAAACGATCTGCTGGGCCTCGGGGCTGCCCTCGCCATAGATCTTGTAGATGTGCACGGCGAGCGACTCACCGGGGCGGAACACGTTCCAGGCGCAGGTGGGGCTCGACAGGTTAAAGCTCAAGAAGTTCAGACGCACCGGCGAGCTCATGCCCGAGGTAAAGAGCAGCGCCGCGGCCTCGCCAAAGACGCGGCCGGCCGAAAGCACGATGCCGGTCACGATGGCGGGCATGGCCTCGGGAATCAGGATGTGCAGCGTGGCCTCCCAGCGGGTAAGGCCCATGGCCAGGCATGCATCGCGCTGGGCCTGTGGCACGTCCTCGAGCGCCTGCTGAATCACGCGCACCAGGATGGGGATATTGAACATGGTGAGAGCGACGGCGCCGGAGATGATGGAGTACTTCCAGCCCAGCTGCACCGAGAACACCAGAAAGCCGAACATGCCGACGACGATGGAAGGCAGCGAGGACAGCGTCTCGATGGCGGTAGAGGCGATGTCGCGGATAGGGCCGTTCGGCGCGTACTCAACCAGGAAGACCGCTCCGCCCAGACTGATGGGCACCGAGATGACCAGGGTGATCAACAGCAGGTAGAACGAGTCGAACAGCTGGTAGAACACGCCGCCCTGGGTTCCGTTGGCGCGCGACGGCTCCGTGAGAAAGCCAGGTTTGAACAGCGTCGAGATGCCCTCGAACAGGATGTAGGCCACCATGGAGATGACGATGAGCATGACGATGGCGACGATTGCCGTCAGCACGCCCGTGGCGATGCGGTCCTGCTTTTGGACACGCCCGAGTCTCGCCTCGTCGATATGGATGCGCGTGCTAGCCACGAGCCTTCGCCCCCTTGCGGCCAATGAGATGGATAATCAGGATGAAGATGAGGCTCATGCCCATCAGCAGCAGACCGAGCGCCCACAGAACATCGTCCTGGGCCGAGCCCTCGGCATAGACCGCCATAGACGTGGTGAGCGTGGTGGTGATGGTGGACGCCGGCGACAGCAGCGACGTCGGCATGGCCTCGATACCGCCGATGACCATGCGCACGGCGAGCGTCTCGCCAAAGGCGCGGGTCATGCCAAGGATGACCGCGGTCATGAGCGACGGCATGGCGCTCTTGAGCACCACGTGCCAGATGGTCTGCCAGCGGGTGTAACCCAGCGCGAGCGAGC
>USDE01000277.1 GCA_900553345.1 uncultured Collinsella sp. | reverse complement strand
CACGATTTTGCCCTTGCCCTTAACGGCAGAAGCGGCACCCGCCGCATGATTTGCCAGGGCGCCGATCGATGACAACGGATTAGAGCCCTTTTTGCCCGATTGCGGTTTTGCGGAGGCCGACACCGACGTCAGCATACGTGGCTTAGATGCACCCAGCGCGCGACCGGGACGCGTCACCTTTGCCCCCAACGAGGGCTTGGGCGACGCTATGGGGCGAGAAGGTATGGCGCCCATCGCCGGTTTGGGCGTCACCGAGGGACGTGCCACCGGACGAGCAACATTTTTGGCCGCGGGGCGTCCGCCAAGCTGCGAACCGGCAGTCGAACGCTTGGCAGGCCGCACGGACCCAGCAGGCTTAGAAGGCATAACGGATTTACGTTGAGGCTGAGACGGTGCGCCGGAACGCCCTCCGGCGCGGCGGAAGGTTGGTTTCGATGCTCTAGAAGCCGAGGAATTTAACTTCCGGTCTGAGCTCGATGCCATACGCCTCCCTCACCTTTCCGTGCACATGTCTGATAACCGCGGCCACGTCATCGGCCGAGGCGGTTCCGTTATTAACGATAAAATTAGCGTGTACGGGCGAAACTTCCGCGCCGCCAACCGAAAAACCCTTTAATCCACAATCCTCGATAAGCTTGCCCACGCTCGCATCGGGCGGGTTGCGAAATACCGACCCGCAGGATGCACAGCCCATGGGCTGTGTGCGCTTACGCCGCGTCAGGTACCGCTCCATACGTTCACGGATATCGGCCTTGGGCGCAGGTTTGAGCTTGAGCACGCACTCCAGAATGATCTCGTTACGCGGCAGGCTGCATTCACGGTAGCCCCAAGCGATCTCCGAGCCCGCGTAATGTTTGATGCCGGAGCTCGGGTCAAACGTAACGACATCTTCGACCAGCGAGCCAATCCACTCGGTTCGCGTGCCGGCATTCATGGACACGGCGCCGCCAACGGAGCCGGGAATACCGACCGCAAACTCAAGGCCCGAAAGGCTGCGCGACAGCGCGTCGTTGACTAGGCGAGCGAATATCACGCCCGCACCGACCGTCAGCGTACAACCGTCTTCGGCGACAACCGTACGCTGGAACTCACGCCCCAACGAAATGACGGCGCCGCGATAGCCTGCATCGGCAACAAGCAGATTAGATCCCTTGCCGATAATGACCCACGGCACCTGCTCACGATCGAGCACCGCCACGGCGCGACGCAAGGCATGATAGCTGTGACACGTCACAAAGAGGTCCGCCTTGCCGCCGATACGATAGCTCGTATGGCGCGCGAGGCGTTCATCCTCAATTATGTCCGTATCGATCATGCCCGAAAGCGCCATGACGGCGTTAAACAGACCCATGGGGTTTAAGCGTCTTTCTTGGCAGTCAGATACTCGATGAACTCGGGGCCGACCGTCGTGACGTCGCCGGCGCCCATGGTAAGCAGCAGATCGCCCTCGCCCACCATCTTCTCGAGCTCCTCATTGAGCTCAAGACGGCTCGAGCAGTACACGACCTCCTTGCCGGGATGCTTGGCGCGCACGGTATCGGCAAGCATCTTGGACGTGACACCCGGGATGGGCATCTCGCCGGCAGAGAACACGTCAATCAACAGCAGCTTGTCAGCATTGGCGAATGCGTCGGCAAAGTCATCGCACAGAGCCTGCAGGCGCGAATAGCGGTGCGGCTGGAACACGACGTCGACATGTTTGTAGCCCAGCGAAGAGGCAGCAGCGAGCGTCGCCTTGATCTCGGTGGGATGATGGCCGTAATCGTCAACCACCGTGATGCCGTCGATATCGCCCACGTGGGTAAAGCGACGGCGGACGCCTTCAAAACTCGAAAGTGCCTTAGCGGCGGCGTCGATATCGAGGCCTAGGACATGGGCGACGGTCAAGACGGCCGTGGCGTTGAGCATGTTGTGACGACCGGGGTTGCTCTTAATCTCGACAGCGTGCTCGGTGCCGTCCTCAAAGCGAACGATAAAGTCGCTCTGGATGCCCTTGACATCCGGATGCACGCAGACGATGTCGTTGGTCTCGGCAAAGCCATAGGAAAGCACATGACGGCCCGTCGACTTGGCAAGCTCGACCAGATGCGGGTCCTCGCCACAGACGATGACCGTGCCGTCCTCGCCCACCAGACTCATAAACTTGGCGAAGGTGGCCTCGATCTCCTCGATACCCGAGTAATGATCGAGATGGTCGGCCTCGACGTTGGTCACGATGACCACATTGGGGTTAAGGAACAGGAAGGAGCTGTCGGACTCATCCGCCTCGGCGACAAAATAGTCGCCCGAGCCGTTCTTGCCGTTGGTATCGTAGCCCTCAACAATGCCACCGATCAGGAAGCTGGGGTCCAGACCCATGCGGTCGAGCATGGTGGCACACATCGAAGAGGTCGTGGTCTTGCCGTGAGTACCGGCGACGGCGACGGTGGTGTAGCCGTGGCCCAGAGCCGAGAGCATCTTGGCGCGAGGCCACACGGGAATACCCAGCTCGCGCGCACGGACGAGCTCGGGGTTGGACTCGGGAATAGCGGTAGAGACCACGACGACGTCGGGCTTGACCTCGTCGATGGTGGCGGCCTCATGGCCCAC
>USDE01000276.1 GCA_900553345.1 uncultured Collinsella sp. | reverse complement strand
GTCCCCGAGATCGACTTTGAGATTAAGCTGTAGGGCTGCAAATGGCATCTCTCGACAAGGTGTACAAGCAAATCGAAGATTTTGCTCGGGAATGTGACGCCGAGAAAGTTGTGCTGTTTGGGTCTCGCGCTCGAGGCAACAACTTGCCTAAGAGCGATATTGACATCGCCGTAGCAGGTTGCCGGGATTTCGGCCGTTTCTCATATTTGATCGAGGAGCGTCTTGATACTCTTTTAGATGTAGATGTCGTCAATCTCGATGAGTCCTTATCGCAGCAATTGCTCGATGAAATTGCCAGGGATGGTGTGATTCTGTATGAAAAAATATGAGAACTTTGCCAGCGCCTTGGCGAATCTTGAGGATGCGCCCAATCAGGATCTCAACAATGATTTTGTTCAGAGTGGATTGATTAATAAGTTCAATCTTCAATTTGAACTGAGCTGGAAGCTCCTTAAGCGTCTGCTCGAGTATGAGGGTGCCACGCTTGCCGCGTCGGGGTCTCCTCGTGCCATCTTGAAGGAGTCCTACCGATTCTACGACTTTATTGATGAGGCAGCCTGGCTAGATATGCTCAGAGACCGCAATACGAACGTCCATATCTACGACAACAAGCTCGCTCAAGATTTGATTCAGCGCATCTTGGACGTCTATATCCCTGCTTTCTGCCAGTTGAGGGACGGGCTGATGGAGCGTTACGGCGAGCTTCTGTTGGCGCCTGACGACCAGTTTGTTTAATTCCTTAAGATTTCGCGGAGGGTTGTTGCCGTTTACCGAGGGGTTGTTGTGCAACAACGGGCGAGCTGGGATACTTAGATTCATCTTTGCAAACTGCACTTTAACTACACCAATGCAGGGAGGATCTTATGCAGCCCAAGCATTCCGCGATTGTGGCAGGCCTGACGCTGGCGCTTTCGTTTGGCGCCGTTGCCGCGCCTGTGACTGCTGTTGCCGAGGAGCCCGCGCCGGGTGTTGCCTCGGATGCCACCGATATCGATAAGGGCCTTTACACCCAGCAGTCTTTTTCGGGCGTGCTGAGGTCGGTTCAGGGGGTCTCGTTTGTCAACGTGACTGCCGAGATGAAGTACTTCACCAAATACGAGAGCCATGGCAACTATAACCAGGGCTTTTCGTATGGCGATGGCTATAACGCGCTAGGTTATTACCAGTTCGACCGCCGTTGGTCGCTTGTTCCGTTTATGAAACAGGTCTATAACTACGACTCTGCTAAGTACAGCATGCTTAAGGACGCGATTGACCGCGGTGGCGAGATTTCCAACGCGAACAACCCCATGTATGCGAACGGCCAGCTCACCGAGCTGGGTCGTATTGCGCAGGAGGCCTTCCAGGGTGCTTATAACACCGACCCTGCTGAGTTCTCGGCGCTGCAGGATGCCTATGCGTATAACTCGTACTATGCGGTGACCGAGGCGTGGCTCAAGAGTGCTCTCGGCATTGATGTCTCCGGCCGCGCCGACTGTGTCAAGGGCATGGTGTGGAGTATTACCAACATGTGCGGCACCGGTGGCTGCAGAGACTTCTTCCGCTGGGCAAACCTTTCCAACAGCATGACGGACCGCGAGTTTGTGACGGCGCTTTCCAACAGCGTGGTCAATAACGTGGCGACCAAGTATGCAAGCCAGCCCCAGTATCATGAGGGCTGGAAGAACCGCTACCGCAATGAGCTCAAGGATTGTCTGGTCTATATCGCCGAGGACGAGGCTGCCGCGGCAACGCCTGTGGAGCCCGTGCATGGCGCCTGCTGCTCCCGCCGCACCGACGCCTGGTACCGATGACGGTGCGGGCGACGATAATGATACGGATGCGCCCTCGACCGATACTGACGGCGATGGCTCTGCTGGTGGCACTACCAACGACGGCTCTTCCTCGAGCGGCTCCGATTCGAACGGCTCTGCTGCGGGCGATTCGTCTTCAAGTTCTGCCGGCAATACGGGCAGTGCCGCCTCTGGTTCGACCGACGCTGGTTCCTCTGACTCTTCCACTGGCTCGAGCGATTCTTCCGCCGATACTGGTTCTAGCAATGACTCTAACTCTGACGCCGCTTCTGATTCCGGTGCTTCCAAGGACGACTCGAATAAGGCGCCGGACGCGCCGGTTATTTCGACGGACAAGAAGCCCTCTTTCGTTGTGCAGCTTGGCTACACGTTTGGTTCCTCGCTGATGGCTGGCGCAAGCAGCTTGTCTCCTGACAAGAACAATTCTGATCAGACTTCCACGGAAAAGGCCGAGGCCGCAAAGGGCGACTCCAAGGACGATGATTCCGAGAAGACCGAGTCCGATAAGAGTACTAGCTCTGAGGAAAAGGGCGAGAAGTCCGCTCAGAAGAAGGACGAGGAAAAGGGCAAGACCGACAACCAGAACCAGGAGCAAAATGGCTCTAAAACGGTGACCACCACGACCACGACCAAGTCTTCGGGCGGTAACATGCCCAAGACGGGCGACCTCATCGTTATGGCGAGCCTTGCCAGTGCAAGCTTGGCCACGCTGGGTGCCACGTCTATTGTGAGTGGCAAGCATAAGCTCGATCAGCAGAATAAGACTGCTGGTGAGGACGGTTCTGAGGAGTAGCCCCTCGGTTGTCAGATAGCTAAAGAG
>USDE01000275.1 GCA_900553345.1 uncultured Collinsella sp. | reverse complement strand
TGTCACTGATAGCCGCGGCGGCCGCCTGGTGCGTTTTGAGCCGGCCGGCTGCAATGCCGCCGGCGACCCGCGCACGCTCGACGAGGCCATCCATGCTGCCGGCCACGTGCCGCTGCCGCCCTATATTACCGATTACGAGGGCGATCCCGAGAAGTACCAGACCGTCTACGCCATGAAGGAGGAGCACTCGGCTGCCGCTCCCACGGCGGGTCTGCACTTTACCCCCGAGCTCATGGCCGCTATTGAGGCCAAGGGAGCGAAGTTTGCCGCCGTCGAGCTCGAGGTTGGCATCGATACCTTCCGTCTGGTGGAGGAGGATGACCCCACGCAGCACGTCATGCACACCGAGCGCTACCACGTGTCGCAGGAGGTGGTCGACGCCGTGCACAAGGCGAAGGCCGAGGGGCATCGCGTAATCGCCGTCGGCACCACCGCAGTGCGCTCGCTCGAGAGCGCGTTTGATGCGGACGCGCCGGTGTCCGATCCGGCTGTGACGGCGCGCTATTTTGAGGGCCGCGAGGACGGCGCCGACACGCTCGGCCGCGGCGACATCGTGGTGCGCGAGAACGCGACGACGCAGCTCTACCTCATGCCTGGCTCGACCTATCACGTGGTCGACGCGCTGATCACGAACTTCCACGTGCCGCGCTCCACGCTCATGATGCTCGTGAGCGCACTTGCCACCCGCGACCAGATCATGGATGCCTACGCCGCTGCTATCGAAGAGCGTTACCGCTTCTTCAGCTTTGGCGACGCCATGCTCATTTGTTAGTTACGCGGTTCTACGAACCGCGTAACTGCTCGACGCTGCAAACCCGCCAGAGCGGCAATCTGCCTTTCAACTTCGGCGGCATGACCAGAAGGTCAATGCCGCCTCGTTTCAAGGCACCTTGCTCGCTCTGGCGGGTTTTCGCTGTCGTTGACAAAGCACCGGCGTTACCTGGGCTGTTGGATGTAGTCTTTGGGGACGTTCTTAAATGACTAGTCGTTTAATGCGCCAGTTTCTGTCGAGTCGGTGCTTCTTGCGGGTTGCCCGTATAATGGTTTGCGTATGAACCGCAACCAAGGAGTTCCAGTTTATGGACCAGAACCTTTTTAAATTCGACCTGATTGCCGAGGACCCGACCACGCACGCGCGCGCCGGCGTGCTGCACACCCCGCACGGTGACATCGAGACGCCAATCTTTATGCCCGTGGGCACCAAGGCAAACGTCAAGGGTATTCCTACCGAGACCGTCAAACAGCTCGGTGCCCAGATCGTGCTTGCCAACACCTATCACCTGTCCATGCGTCCCGGCGAGGACACCATTGCCCAGCTGGGCGGCCTGCACAAGTTTATGAACTGGCACGGCCCCATTCTTACCGATTCGGGCGGCTTCCAGGTGTTCAGCCACAACGACGCCGTCAAGCTCACCGACGAGGGCGTTCGCTTTATCGTCAACGACTACGACGGCCGCCACGTGTTCTGGACGCCCGAGGACAACATGGAAATCGCCATGAAGCTCGGCTCCGATATCTGCATGCAGCTCGACCAGTGCCCGGGCTATCCCGCCACGCGCGCCTACGTCGAGCGCGCCGTTGAACTGTCGAGCATGTGGGCCGAGCGCTGCTATAAGGCTCATACCCGCGATGACCAGGCGCTCTTTGGCATCGTTCAGGGCGGCATGCACCTGGATCTGCGCCTGCGCTCGCTGCGCCATCTGGAGGAGTGCGGCGACTTCCCGGGTTACGGCATCGGCGGCTATTCGGTGGGCGAGGACCACGAGACCATGTTCGAGACGCTGGCACCGCTCGCGAGTGAGTACATGCCCAAGCACAAGCCGCGCTACCTGATGGGTGTCGGCAACCCGACGACGCTTGTGCGCGGTGTGGGCGTGGGCATCGACATGTTCGACTGCGTGCTGCCGACGCGCACCGGCCGCATGGGCACGGCCTTCTCCAGCGAGGGTCGCCTCAACTTCCGCAACGCGCGTTTTGCGCACGACGACGGTCCCATCGATCCCACTTGCACCTGCCCTGTGTGCACGGGCGGTTACAGCCGCGCGCTCATTCGCCACATGGTCACGCAGAAGGAGATGCTCGGTGGCATTCTGCTGTCGATGCACAACATCTACTACCTGCTCAACCTTATGCAGCGTGCCCGCCAGGCCATTATCGAGGGCCGTTACGGCGCGTTTGTGAGCGACTGGATGAACAGTCCTGCGGCGGTGGATTACTAAGAGCCGCGGGCGCGCTTGCGGGGGCGCTCACGCGGTGTCGAGGCCGCGTGCCAATCGACCGCACGCAGCCGGCGCCGGGCATCGCATGCGCTGGCATCGGTTGCGCGACCGCTGACCGATGCTTTGCAAGCACGTGATGCATCGTGGGTACCATATCGAATAGTTGATGTTCGGGCGGGTGTTTGACGCATGGCGTCGACCCCGCCCGTTTCTATTTTCGATAGGAGTGCCCATGATTAAGAATGAGAACGTCGAGGGCGAGCCGGCTTACGACGAGACGTACCGGCGCGGTCCCGTGGTCATGCGCGGCCCCATGATTCCCAAGGACAACACCTACGCCAACCTGCTGGCACCCGAGGACTCGACCGACTGGTTGCACACCGACCCCTGGCGCGTGCT
>USDE01000274.1 GCA_900553345.1 uncultured Collinsella sp. | reverse complement strand
GGGGCCGGGCTTAGTTTTCAGAACACTCCGCAGACCAGTGTGGCGCCTTGTCCGCGGCTCCGAAGGAGCAGGACAAGGCGCCACACATGGTCGAGGACGTTCTGAAAGCTAAGCCCAGCCCCCGCCGGACAGGTCAACCTACTCGCAGAGCAGCTTAGCGATCTGGACGGCGTTGGTTGCCGCGCCCTTACGGATTTGGTCGCCGCAGCACCAGAAGGTGATGCCACGCGCGGCCTCGGGGTTCGAGATGTCGCGGCGCACGCGACCGACCCAAATCAAATCCTGGTCGGACGTATCCATCGGCATGGGGAAGCGGTCGTGCGCATCCTCGGCAGCCATATCGTCAACCAGCTTGACGCCGGGAGCGGCAGCCAGCGCAGCACGAGCCTCCTCGACCGTGATGTCACGCTCGAACTCGAGTGTAATGCTCTCGGAGTGCGAGCGCAGCACGGGCACGCGCACGCAGGTGCAGTTCACGCGCAGCTCGGGCAGGTGCATGATCTTGCGGCCCTCGTTTTGCAGCTTCATCTCCTCGGAGGTAAAGCCCTCTTCCTTGACGCCGCCAATCTGCGGAATCAGGTTGCTCGCGAGCTGGGCGGCAAATGCACGCGGCTCGGGAATCTCCTCGCCACGGCCTAGGGCGGCCAGTTGAGCCTCGAGCTCGGCCATACCGGGAGCGCCGGCACCCGAAGCCGCCTGATACGTGGAGACGATCATGCGCTTCACGCCGGCGAGCTGATGCAGCGGCCACGTGGGAACCAGGCCGATGATGGTCGCGCAGTTGGGATTGGCGATAAGGCCGTGATGCCACTTGATATCGTCGGCATTGATCTCGGGCACAACCAGCGGCACCTCGGGATCCATGCGGAAGGCATGGCTGTTGTCGACCACGACGGCGCCGCGTTTGACGGCCTCGGGCAGCAGCTCCTTCGCGATATCGTCGCCGGCGGCTCCAAGCACAATGTCACAGCCCTCAAAGGCCTCGGGGCAAGCCTCTTCGATCACGATCTGCTCGCCGCGGAACTCAACGGTCTTACCCGCGGAGCGTGCACTTGCCAACAGTTTGAGCTTGCCGACCGGGAACTCCTGCTCATTGAGGCACTCGAGCATCTGGGTGCCCACGGCTCCCGTCGCGCCCAAAATAGCAACCGTGTACTGTTTCATGCTTCCCCCTTTAAAGGTTATGGCTTTTGCCCGCACGCCGAGCAGGCCGATTATTGTTGCCAGTGTATACAAGAACGAGGCGGGCACGAAACCCGCCCCGTCGAAACGAAACCGAAACGAAACGCCCCGCCGTAGATTTTTGAGACATGACCAAAAAATCTACCGAGCAGTCGCTACTTTTTGAGCGCGGCCAGGGCGGGATCGACCGGTGCGGGGACCTCCAGGTCGGAGACCTTCACAATGCCGTTCTCATCGGAGAAGGCACGGTAGATGGTCTGAATCGCCAGGTCGAAGTCCTTCTCCTCGACACCGATAATGATGTTGATCTCGTCGCAGCTCTGCGAAATCATGCGCACGCTCACGCCGGCCTGGCCAAGCATGCCAAACAGATGGCCCGAGATACCTGCGCGGCCACGCAGGTTACGGCCGACAGTCGCGATGAGCGCCAGGCCCTCGACAACCTCGATCTCGAGCGGCTCGACCTCCTGCTGAATGTCGCCCACGAGCGAGTACAGCGAGTCGTGCACGTCCTGCTCCTGCACCACGGCGCCAAAGCGGTCGACACCGGTGGGCATGTGCTCGACGGAAACGTCATAGCGCTCGAAGACCGAAAGCGCGCGGCGCATAAAGCCAACACGGGGCTTGGTGCGGTCGCGGGCAACGTTGATGGCGACAAAGCCGCGCTTGCCGGTCACGCCGGTAATGATGGGCTCTGCCTCACCCTCATCAGCCGTCTCGCTAATGATGGTGCCGGGGTCCTGCGGCGCATTGGTGTTCTTGATGACCAGCGGAATACCCGCCTCGCGCACGGGGAACACGGCCTCCTCGTGCAGGACGCTTGCACCCATGTACGAAAGTTCGCGCAGCTCCTCGTAGGTAACGCGCGCAATGGGCTGAGCCTCGGGCACAATGCGAGGATCGGCAGAATAGAAGCCCGAGACGTCGGTCCAGTTCTCGTACAAGTCGGCGCCCAGGCACTTGGCCAGGATCGAGCCGGAAATATCGCCGCCGCCACGGTCGAGCAGCTTGATCTGGCCCTCACGCGTCGCGCCGTAGAAACCGGGCATAACAAAGCCGCCCTGCTGGCCGTACTCCTGCACCAGCTCGGAGGTGCGATTCATGCTGAGCGTACCGTCATGATGGAACGCCACAACCGTCGCGGCGTCCAGGAACGGCAGGCCCAGGTACTCCGCCATCAGGCGAGCGGTGAAGTACTCGCCACGGCTCACGAGCTCCTCGGTAGAGTAGCCGCCCGAGCGGGCGCGCTCGGCAAAGGCCGCGAACTCCTCGCGGATGGGATAGGTGAGCTCCAGCTCGTCAGCGATATCAAAATAACGCTGGCCAATGTCCTCGAGCAGCTCCTCACACGACACGTGATACTTAACGTGCGCGTTAACCAGGTAGAGCAGGTCGGTCACCTTGGTGTCGCCCTTAAAGCGGCGGCCGCAGGCGGAAACCACCACA
>USDE01000273.1 GCA_900553345.1 uncultured Collinsella sp. | reverse complement strand
CGCTGGCGACCACCACCGGCTCTCCTCGTAAGCTCAAATTGAGGTTCATCAGTTTGAGGAGGATGTCATGGCTGACCATGTTTTGGACCGGGGACGTCTGACCGAGGCCGTCGGTGACGATATTGCCGACATGGCCCAGTTTTGGATGCTGCGCAAGTTTCAGTTTTTGGAGTCGGCGCGCACACAGTTCGAAGTGATAGTCGATCCATGGCTCAGCTATTGCGAAGAACCATCGCAAAGCGAAATCATGGCCTATAACATGGCATTTACCGATTGGCTGCTGTTCGAGCGTCCCTATTACCATGGCAAGACGCTGCTTGAGCTGTATGTGGACGAGCCGCCGGCGTCGCTTTCGCCTGCTTCGCTCAGGCGGCTCGAACAGGTGCGCGACACGCAGTATTTCTCGCGCTTTGGCATTTTGGACAAGGATCCTGCGACTGGTATGGTCGCGTTGCGCGACACGCGCACCGACCGTCGTTTTGATGTCTACGACCCACATATCGTGCAAAAAGAGCGCTGGCGCGATGGCGCGATTGCGGTGCGCATCGCGTGCGTTGACGATGTTTGGCTGACGGCGGGGCAGCTCTACCTGTATGACATCGCGCGCCTGAGCGACACGGCGGTCGATGGGCCGGGCGCGGTGCATCCCGAGGACCTAGAGGACGGTTTCGACACTTCGTGTATCAGCTTCTTTTTGAGGTTGGTCCGCGACATCATGGGTGCCCAGGGGCGGTATGTGAAGTCGCTCAATATTTACGAGCAGGAGTGGGAGTAGGGGATGGGCAGTCGCAGCGCCGCCGCCTGTCTATCTGTCTCGGTCTGTAACGTCTAGGGACAAAAACCGGTCTAACTGTTACAGATCGAGACGTTTGTGAGCCGTGTCGACCGTTTGTCTCGATCTGTAACACCTAGACGAAGATTCGGCCTGTAGTTGTTACAGATTGAGATGTTAGCCAAGGAGGCTGACTGAATGTCTCGATCTGTAACGTGTAGACCCGGTTTTGCCTCGTAACTGTTACAGATCGAGACAATCGGTCCAGACCCGCTGCGTCCGCCTCGTCATCTGTGGTTTACGTGGGGGCATACGGAGTACGGGTATACTAACCGACGGCGAATCTGCTCCATCGCTTAGGGCCGCTGCGTCTGGACGGCGCGTGATAGGGCTGCCAAAGCGATCGCCAGCGTGCTGAGCAACGTCCTCTCTGTGCGCACCCGTTTTTGTATGTATTAGCGCACTACCAAGCACGCCCGCGCGGCCGCATGCCGCGCCCATGACGCGTGCAGATAAGGAACAACAACATATGCGTAATTCTGTATCCGACGTCACCGACGCCGAGATCCTGGACGAGGCCCGCGAGGCCATGACCCAGGCTGCCTTCGATGCCGCCGATGAGGCCAATGCTGCCCAGGCCGTCGAGTCCGCTACCGAGAACCTGCCCGCCTTTGACGAGCTGGGCCTCTCCGACGAGATGCTTCGTGCTATCGAGAACCTGGGCTACACGGCGCCGACGCCCGTGCAGGCCGGCTCGATCCCCGTGGTGCTCGAGGGCCGCGACTTGCTTGCCGCCGCTCAGACCGGCACCGGCAAGACGGCCGCCTTTTTGCTGCCGACTATGAACAACCTGGAGCACATCGCTCCGCCTAAGCCCGTGCGCGAGCGTGGCGGTCGCAATCGCCGTCGCGGCGCCAAGAAGCCCGAGGGCAACGGTCGCGGCCCGGTGATGCTCGTCATCACCCCCACGCGCGAGCTTGCCCAGCAGATCGACGAGGTCGCGAGCAAGATCGCCGACGTCACGGGCCACGTTGCCGTGACCGTCGTGGGCGGCGTGAGCTACAAGCCGCAGACCGCGGCGCTCAAGTACGGCTGCGACATCCTGGTCGCCACGCCGGGCCGTCTGGTCGATCTGATCGAGCAGGGTGCCTGCCACCTGGACGAGGTTAAGGTCCTGGTGCTCGACGAGGCCGACCGCATGCTCGACATGGGCTTTTTGCCCGCCGTCCGCCGCATTGTGCGCGAGACACCGGCCGAGCGTCAGACGCTGCTGTTCTCGGCGACCCTCGATGAGGAGGCCGTGGGTGAGATTACCGACCTGGTGAGCGACCCGGCCCGCGTGGAGATCGCGCCCGCCACGTCGACCGCCGACACCGTCGACCAGTTTGTGTTCCCGGTGTCCATCGAGGCCAAGAACAACCTGCTGCCCGAGTTCCTCAAAAAGGAGGGCCCGGAGCGCACCATCGTCTTTATGCGCACCAAGCACCGCGCCGACAGCTGCTGCCGTCGTCTGGAGCGCAAGGGCATCAAGGCCGCCGCGATTCACGGCAACCGCAGCCAGGCTCAGCGCGAGCGTGCCCTTTCGGCCTTCCGCGACGGTACCGTCGACGTGTTGGTGGCAACCGACGTGCTCGCCCGCGGCATCGACATCAGCGACGTGCGCTACGTCGTGAACTTTGACGTGCCGGCCGAGCCGACCGACTACATCCACCGTATTGGCCGTACGGGCCGCGCCGGCAACCAGGGTACGGCCATCACCTTCATTTCGGGCGCCGAACTGCGCCGTTTCAACTGGATGATGCGCGACATCAAGGCCGACATCAAGCGGGAGACGCTGCCTTCGCCGCAGGACATCGTGGCGATGAAGCGCGCCAAGAT
>USDE01000272.1 GCA_900553345.1 uncultured Collinsella sp. | reverse complement strand
TCGCCAAGAACCTGAAGGACACCACCGTCATCATCATTGCCCAGCGCATCTCCTCGGTGCAGTACGCTGACGAGATTCTCATTCTGGAGGATGACCACATCGCCGCCCACGGCACCCAGCACGGCCGCCGCTTCAATACCGTGCATGCCGCCCGAGTTGGGCACGGTCACGCTCTTAACGTTCTTGATGATGTTGCCCGAGCAGGCAACGTCCATATGATCGGGTTCGCAACCGAGCGTCTGGCTCGCCAACGCCGCTGCATAGGCAACGGCAATGGGCTCGGTGCAGCCGAGTGCGCAGACAAGCTCGCGGTTCAAAACATCGCAAAACGCGGCATCGCGAAGGGAATCGGCAGGCATAGGTATCTCCTACTTATATAACGGGCTGGGCTCTCATTAATAGTTAGCTCTTTTATTTGATAACAATGCATCAAAAACCGCAACCCAGGTTCCGGTAGACGGCGTTCAGGCGCAAACTGGCGGCATTCATTCATGAGAAGCCGGTCTTGTTGCATGCTAAAGCATTTGAACAAAAAACGCCCGAGCGTTTACGCAAAAGTCGCGCTATCATGCAGTTGAAAGCGGTAAACACCTTTAGCATTTGCGCCGCACAGACCAGAGAGGAACCATCCATGAAGATCGGTATCGGTAACGACCACGCCGCCGTCGAGCTCAAGAACATCATCTCCGAGCACCTGAAGGAGCGCGACTGCGAGGTCGTGAACTTTGGCACCGACACCTCCGAGAGCTTTGACTACCCCATCGCCGGCTACAAGGTGGGTAAGGCCGTTGCCAACGGCGACGTCGACCTGGGCATCCTCATCTGTGGCACCGGTGTCGGGATTAGCCTGGCCGCCAACAAGGTCGAGGGCGTACGCGCCGTCGTGTGCTCCGAACCCTTCAGCGCCAAGCTCTCGCGCATGCACAACAATACCAACGTACTCGCCTTTGGCGCCCGCGTCGTGGGCTCCGAGCTCGCCAAGATGATCGTCGACGAGTGGCTCGACGCCGAGTTTGAGGGCGGCCGCCACGAGCGTCGCGTTAACCTTCTCAACGAGATCGACCACACGCGCGGCCTCAAGGTTGTCGATGAGGCCTAAAGACTTACAAAGCCAAACGCTAACGCCAGCCCCCGCCCGGAGCACACATCCGGACGGGGGCTCTTTAGTAGATTTCTAAGCGGTTACCAAAAATCTACTGGAATAAAAAGGGCGCCGCGGATGGAATTCCGCGGCGCCCAAGCCACACGCTAACAGCTTTAAGGAGTCAAAGCTGGTTTAGCCAAAGAAGCGCTTGATCTCGATCTCGGCGTTCTCCAGGCAGTCGGAGCCGTGAATCACGTTGGCGTTGACATCGACAGCGAAGTCGCCGCGAATGGTGCCGGGAGCAGCATCAAGCGGGTTGGTAGCACCCATAAGGGTGCGCATCTTGGAGACAGCGGAGAGACCGGAAACGACCATCTTGACGACCGGACCGCTCGTCATAAAATCACAGAGATCGCCAAAGAAGGGCTTGTCGGCCAGATGGGCGTAGTGCTCCTCGACGGTAGCGCGCTCGAGCGTGGTCATCTCCATGCGCTCGATGACAAGGCCGCTACGCTCAATGCGAGCGACGATCTCGCCGATCTTACGGTCACGCACGGCGTCGGGCTTAATCATGATGAAGGTCTTCTCGATAGCCATAAGGTAGCCTTTCAAGTAGGTTCGCGCGTGCCCAAGTCCCATTCCGGCACCCGCCTGGACTGCATCGTAACAGAGTTTTAGCTGCAGTTAAACAGAAAGCTGTTTTTTGAAACGTTACAATTTATTAAAACGTTCCATTTGTGTCACTTCTGTTTTGAAGCCCGATTAGAGTACCATCCGACCGCACATCAACCGCATCGAACCAAGCGGACGGTCGGTTGCCGCCCGTGAACGTACCCCCTTCACAACCTGCCCAAAGGTCCTACAGAAGTTCTCGACAAGCCCCTCACCCATAGCAACAAAATACGGGCGCCCGCAACAGCAGACGCCCGTAAAAGCAAAAACGATTTATCAATAAATGGCCAAAACCGCTTCAACTAAAACCTTACTTTGCCCCGTGGCCCATCTCGACGACCTTGGTCAGCGATCCAAACACGCCCTCGTCGGCCACGAGCTGTGCCTCGGCACGCTGCAGCTGCACGGCAACGGCGGCAGGGGCGGTACCGCCCTCGGTCGTGCGGGCGGCGACAATCGACGGGATGTCGAGCGCCTCGGTAATATCACGCTCAAAGAGCGGGCTTGCCTCCTGGAACACCTCAAACGGCAGGTCCTCAAGATTGCAGTCGCGCTTCTCACACATCAGGACCAGATGGCCCACCACGGCATGCGCCTCACGGAACGGCAGGCCACGCTTGGCCAGGTAATCGGCAACATCGGTGGCGGCAAGGTGCCCCACGCCGCACTCGCGCGCCATGGCATCCTCGTTGACGGTCCAAGTCGAAATCATACCGGCCATAACCGACAGGCACTGCATGAGCGTATGGGCAGTATCGAGGGCGCCCTCCTTGTCCTCCTGCAAGTCCTTGTTATAAGCAAGCGGCAGGCCTTTCATGGTCACAAGCAGTTGCACCAGGTTGCCATAGACTCGGCCGCTCTTGCCGCGGATAAGCTCGGCAAAGTCGGGGTTCTTCTTCTGCG
>USDE01000271.1 GCA_900553345.1 uncultured Collinsella sp. | reverse complement strand
CCGCTACGGCGATTACTTCGAAGGCTGCATGGGCGCCGAAGCCATCAAGAAGCGTCTGCAGGACTTCGACCTCGAGGCAGCCTCCAAGCAGCTGCGCGAAGAGATCGACACGGGCACCGGCCAGCGCAAGGCCCGCGCCCTGAAGCGTCTGAAGGTCGTCAACGCGTTCCTGACCACCGGCAACAAGCCGGAGGCCATGGTGCTCGACGTGATCCCGGTCATCCCGCCGGACCTGCGCCCGATGGTGCAGCTCGACGGTGGCCGTTTCGCCACCTCCGACCTCAACGACCTCTACCGTCGTGTGATCAACCGTAACAACCGTCTGAAGCGCCTCATCGAGCTCGGCGCCCCGGAGATCATGCTCAACAACGAGAAGCGCATGCTCCAGGAAGCCGTCGACTCCCTGTTCGACAACGGCCGTCGTGGTCGCCCGGTCTCTGGCCGTGGCGGTCGCCCGCTCAAGTCGCTCGCCGAGGCCCTCAAGGGCAAGCAGGGTCGTTTCCGTCAGAACCTGCTGGGTAAGCGTGTCGACTACTCCGGCCGTTCGGTTATCGTTACCGACCCCAAGCTGCTGCTGCACCAGTGCGGTCTGCCCAAGACCATGGCGCTGGAGCTCTTCAAGCCCTTCGTCATGAAGCGCCTGGTCGAGCTTGGCAAGGTCGAGAACATCAAGGGCGCCAAGCGCGCTATCGACCGTGGTGCCACCTTTGTGTGGGACATCCTCGAAGAGGTCATCGACGGTCGCGTCGTGCTGCTCAACCGTGCACCGACCCTGCACCGTCTGTCCATCCAGGCCTTTGAGCCGGTGCTGGTCGAGGGCAAGGCTATCCACCTGCACCCGCTGGTCTGCTCGCCCTTCAACGCCGACTTCGACGGCGACCAGATGTCTGTCCACGTGCCGCTGTCCAGCCAGGCTCAGGCCGAGGCCCGCGTGCTCATGCTCTCTGCGAACAACCTGCGCTCGCCGGCATCCGGCAAGCCGGTCAACATCCCCTCGCAGGACATGATCATCGGTGTGTACTACCTCACCCAGGTCCGTGACGGTCTGCCGGGCGAGAACCATGTGTTCGCCAGCTTCGACGACGCGCTGCACGCCTATGACTGCCGCTCCGAGGTCGACATGCAGGCCAAGATCCAGGTCCGCGTGTCCGCTGCCGACGCCAATGTCATCAACGAGGACGGCACCCGTATCTTCCGCGTTAAGAACGGCAAGAACGAGTTTGTCGACTACGACGTCACCGGCAACAAGACCGCGCGCTTCGAGACCTCTATCGGCCGCATCATCTTCAACCGCCAGTGCCTGCCCGAAGACTATGAGTTCATGAACTACAAGATGGTCAAGGGCGACGTGGCCAAGCTGGTTGCGGACTGCTGCGATCGTTACCCCGAGGCCAAGGTCGGCCCGATCCTCGACGCCATCAAGTATTCCGGCTTCCACTACGCTACCCGCGCCGGCCTCACCATCTCGGTGTGGGACGCTCTCATCCCTGCCGAGAAGCAGGAGCTGCTCGATCGCGCCCAGGCCAACGTCGACCAGATCAACGAATACTTTGAGGAGGGCTTCATCAACGAGACGGAGCGCCACATCGAAGTCGTTAACGAGTGGACCGCTTGTACCGACAAGGTTGCAGCGCTCATGCTCGACATGTTCGACGAGGAGAACCCGCTGTACATGATGGCCGACTCCGGCGCCCGTGGTTCTAAGACCCAGCTGCGTCAGCTCGGTGGCATGCGTGGCCTGATGGCAGACATGTCCGGCGAGACGATCGACCTTCCCATTAAGGCGAACTTCCGCGAGGGCCTGCTGCCGCTCGAGTACTTCATTTCGACCTACGGCGCCCGTAAGGGCCTGGTCGATACCGCATCCCACACCTCGGACTCTGGTTACCTGACCCGCCGTCTGGTGGACGTGTCCCAGGAGGTCATCATCCGCGAGCACGACTGCGGCACCGACGACGGCATCACCGTCAGCGAGATCGTGGAGAACGGCCAGGTCATTGAGACCTTCGGCGAGCGGCTCAAGGGCCGTTATCCGGTGGAGGATATCTGCGATCCCCATACCGGCGAGGTGCTCATCGACCACCACACCATGATGACCGCCGACCACGCCAAGCTGCTGGAGGACCACGGCATCCACTCCGTGAAGATCCGCAGCGTGCTCACCTGCCGCGCCCGCAGTGGCGTTTGTTCCAAGTGCTATGGCATCAACCTGGCCATTGGCGAGCCCGTGGGCGAGGGCGAGGCCGTGGGCATCATCGCCGCCCAGTCCATCGGCGAGCCGGGCACCCAGCTCACCATGCGTACCTTCCACATCGGCGGTACGGCGTCCAAGGAAATCGAACGTTCGAACTTCGAGGCGCAGCATGACGGCCGCGTGGTCCTCACCCGCGTGAAGGAAATCAGGAACCGCGAAGGTGTGGCTCAGGTGCTCGGCAAGAGCGGGCAGGTCGCCGTCATCGACGAGCAGGGCCGCGAAGTGGAGCGCTACACGCTCCCCAACGGCGCGCGCCTGCACGTTACGGATGGGCAGTCCGTCAGCAACGGCCAGCTCCTTGCCGAATGGGACCCGTTCAACGAACCCTTCGTCTCGGAAGTGGACGGCTTCATCAAGTTCACGGACCTCGTGGACGGCAAGACCTATCAGGAAAAGCTGGACGAAGCCACGCACCAGGCGTCCATGACCATCA
>USDE01000270.1 GCA_900553345.1 uncultured Collinsella sp. | reverse complement strand
TCTTTCGTCCTGTGGAATGCGCCGGGAGATAGGCCGGTCCGCCTCGGTCGAGTGCTCTGCATTCCTTGCCAGGAGGTTACTGGGCTGTAGGGAAGATGGTGCGCGGCCTTTTGGCCGCGCGTTGTGCGTGGATAAGAAAAGGGCCCAAGGTTTGTGCCTTGGGCCCCAAAGGGTTGATGAACTGGCTTAAGACTCGGCCGTGATTGTTAGAACTTGACGGTCGGTGCCTGGCGGGCGGCCTCGGCGGCCTCGAAGCCCTGGCGCTCCTTAAACTGGAAGATGCCGGCAAAGATAACGGCTGGGAAGGTCTGGATGGCGTTGTTGTAGCTGAGCACGCAGTCGTTGTAGCTCTGGCGCGCGTAGCTCACCTTGTTCTCGGTGTCTTCGAGCGATGCCTGGAGCTGCGTAAAGTTGGTGTTCGCCTTAAGGTCGGGGTAGGCCTCGGCCACGGCAAAGAGCTGGCGCAGCGCACCGGTCAGCACGTTGTCGGCTTCCATCTTGGCCTCGGGGGTGGTGGCGCTCACGGCGGCGTTGCGCGCGTTGACTACGGCGGCGAGCGTGTTCTGCTCGTGCTTGGCGTAGCCCTTGACGGTCTCGACCAGGTTAGGGATCAGGTCGTTGCGGCGCTGCAGCTGCGTGTCGATGTTCTGCCAGGCGTTATCGATGCGATTGCGCTTGGTGACCATGTTATTGTAGATGCCGGCGATGGCGCTGGCGATCACAACGACAACAACGATACCGATGATGACGGGAAGCATGATGTCTCCGTTTCGAATGGCAGCGGCGTTTTGCGCTGGCTGCCGTTGGTGTAACGCTACTAGTATACCCGCAACCTTTGGCGATACCGAACTTTCCGGTAAGCGTTATGTTTCCGCCAAGGAGGGGGCGCCAATATGGAACGGGCGGTACAGGTGTAAGATATGCGACAAATTAAGGAATGCTGTCTACACCTTGAGGATGGCGATATGGATGGACCTTCGCATCAAGAAAACCTATCGTGCCCTGTTCGATGCTTTTACCGAGCTCTTGGAAGAGCATCGGTTTGAGGATTTGACGGTTGCCATGCTTTGCGACCGGGCCCTGATTCGCCGCACGACGTTCTATAAGCATTTTCGCGATAAAAACGATTACTTTGCCTTCTATATCGATGAGCTTATGACGGGCTTGCCGCAAAACCGGACCGATGCGGCGGACTCGGAGTCGCTTGGGGACGTGCAGGCGCTTCGCCATGAGGTCTTTGACGATGCCATGAATATGATTCTGGCGCATGAGCAGCTCATGGATAATATTTTGGCGAGCAGCATGTCGGGCATGCTGACCGGCATGATTTGCGACCGCATCGCGCGTTCTGTCCGCGAGCGTGTGATGAGCTCGCTTGCCGAAGATGCTCTGGCGCCCGTTTCGCTCGAGACGACATCGGAGTTTATCGCCGGTGGCATTATTCGGCTGTTCACAAATTGGTGGGAATCGGGTCACGATCTTGAGCGTCGACCCGAGATGGCCGACGTGGTCGATGCGCTGTTCGAGCGAACCATGACGCCGGTACATCACTAGAAGTG
Source organism: uncultured Collinsella sp. (assembly GCA_900553345.1). GTDB lineage: Bacteria > Actinomycetota > Coriobacteriia > Coriobacteriales > Coriobacteriaceae > Collinsella. The sequence goes on along the minus strand of USDE01000270.1, from coordinate 1,130 downwards.
GCGGAGAGAGGGGGATTCGAACCCCCGGAACGCTCTCGCGCTCAACGGTTTTCAAGACCGCCGCATTCAACCGCTCTGCCATCTCTCCGTGAGTCGTAATGATAGCATCGTTTTGAATTTGCAACAGGGAAGGCGAACGATGACGATCACCGAAATCGACGAGAAGTTCATGCGCGAGGCGCTGGCCGAGGCGCGCGCCGCCGCGGCAGTGGGCGAAGTGCCCATTGGCGCCGTGGTGGTGCGCGCGGGTGAGATCGTCGCGCGGGCGCATAATCGCCGCGAGCTCGACCAGGACCCTTCGGCTCATGCCGAGTTTTCGGCCCTGTGCACCGCCGCTCAGGCGCTTGGACGCTGGCGCCTTTCCGATTGCACGGTCTACGTGACGCTCGAGCCCTGCTGCATGTGCGCGGGGCTTATGGTTAACGCGCGCGTGGGGCGCTGCGTGTATGGCGCGGCTGATGCCAAGGCGGGCGCGCTGGGTTCGCTGTATGATCTGAATGCCGATTCGCGCCTGAATCATCGGTTTAACGTAAATGCCGGCGTGCTGGCAGGCGAGTGTCGCGAGGTGTTGAGTAGCTATTTTAGTGGGCTGCGTGGCGCCGATGGTGCTGGCTGCGGTTGTGGGGCCGATCTTGAGGCGCATGCCGCTCATGCCGAGGCGCACGCGCGTGCCGAAGATATTGCCGTTGAGGCGGTCGATTTTGGTGCCGCGTGCCGCCGGCCCCGCCGTGTGCTGTTGGCCATTGATTCCTTTAAGGGCAGCGTGTCGAGTGCACAGGCGGAGGCGGCGGTTGTCGAAGGCGTGCGCCGTGTGTGGCCCGATGCCGAGCTGGGCGCTTTGCCGCTGGCAGATGGTGGCGAGGGAAGGCTCGATGCCATCGCCGTGCGCGGTGGTGAGCTCTCGACCTGTGAGGTTGCAGGCCCCTTGGGCGATCGCGTGTCTGCCCGGATGCTGGTGGACGACGAGCACGACTCGGCTGTAATTGAGATGGCCGAGGCGGCGGGTATTGGGTATTCACCCTGCACGGAATCGACGGCGTTGGAGGCCACAACCTATGGCGTGGGTGAGCTGATGCTCCGTGCGGTCCGTGCCGGGGCAAAGACTATCTATATTGGCTTGGGCGGCAGTG
>USDE01000269.1 GCA_900553345.1 uncultured Collinsella sp. | reverse complement strand
TCTCTCATATCAACGGATGTGACAAAGGAACCGCCCCCTTGTTACATGCATTATGCCTTGTGCTTCAGATGATTCACAAGGCAGAGGTAGCTGCTTGACGATAATCACCCTTCCATCCGTCGCCTTACGCAACGAAGGTGAATGCTTTTCCGCGAAGTGAACGGGTGAAATCGGACCCTCGATGCATCGACACTTTGGGAAGGCCAATTCCTGCGGTTTTATCACTCAAATCCTGCGGTTTTAGCGTCGAAAAACGTGGGTGCTTCAGGGGTCCAAATTAGGTCGTTCACTTCTCGGGAAACCATTCACCTTCGATTTACTGGTGCTTATAAACAGCGAGGGGGTCGCCCGGCAGGCGGCCCCCTCGCTTGTTATTCATCCCTCGGCAGCGGTTTCATGCTCCAAAAGACAACGTTCATAATCACGACAACCACCAACACCACGCCGTTGGCCACCCAAAAGCCCATGTTAAGGCCGAGCCACTCCGTGGTGCCAAACAAGTCCATCCAAATCTGCGTCCAGTTCATGCAAACGCTCCTTTCTGCATCAATCCCCCACTACAGCAGCTCGCCGTAGCGCTTGACGTAGGCCTTCTTAAGGCTTGTCGCCAGCGCCATGTACAGCAAGATGCACGGAATCAGGAACAAGAAGTACTCGACAGGCAGGGCGCCCAGACCCAGCGTGGGGCCAAGCGGGCTAAACGGGATCAGCGTGAGCAGCGCGATGCCCGTCATCGTGAGCAGCATCACCGGAGCCGAGGCACGGCTCTGGATAAACGGCAACTTAGGCGTACGGATCATGTGGATGACCAGCGTCTGGCTCCACATAGACTCGACGAACCATCCAGCCTGGAACAGCGCGATGTAGGCCAGCTGCATCTGCTCCAGCGCGGCGCCCGAGTAGACGCTCGCCAGGTCGTTGAACAGCACGCCATGGCTCACGAACAGGGGGCAGAAAACGAAGTACATAAAGATATAGGTCATAAAGTCGAAGATGGAGCTGGTGGGCCCGATCCAGATCATGAACCTGCCAACACTCGAAGCGTCCCAGGTACGCGGCACGCGCAGGAACTCCTCGTCCACGTTGTCCCAGGGAATCGCCAGGCAGCTGCAGTCATAGATCAGGTTGAGCAGGATCAGCTGGATGCTCATCATCGGCAAAAACGGCAGCAGGGCGGATGCGGCAAGCACGCTGAACATATTGCCGAAGTTGGAGCTTGCGGTCATCTTGATGTACTTGATCATGTTGGCGTAGGTCTTGCGCCCCTCGATGATGCCCTCCTCGAGCACCATCAAATCCTTCTCGAGCAAGATGATATCGGCCGACTCCTTGGCCACGTCGACCGCAGTATCGACCGAGATGCCGATGTCGGACGACTTCATGGCCGAGGCGTCGTTGATGCCGTCGCCCATGTAGCCCACCACATGACCGTTTGCACGCAGCACGGACACGACGCGCGCTTTTTGATCGGGCGTAAGCTTGGCAAAGACCTGCACGTCCTCGGCGCGACGAGCGAGCTCGGCGTCGTCCATTGCGGCGATATCGCTGCCGAGCAGCATGTTGTTGACCTCGAGTCCCACCTGCTTGCAGATGGTGCGCGTGACCTTCTCATTGTCGCCGGTCAAGATCTTGGTGGCTACACCGTGGTTGCGCAGCGCCTCGATAGCATCGGCCGTGGACTCTTTGGGCGGATCCAAAAACGCCAGGTAGCCGATCAGCACCATGTCGCGCTCATCATCGGCGCTAAAGGCACCGACAGGCGACGGGTTGGACTTTTGAGCGATTGCCAACACGCGGAAGCCGTCGTCGTTAAGGTCGGCGACCGTTGCCAAAATGCGCTCGCGCACCTCGTCGTCCAGCACGTGAACGCCGCCGTCAATCTCGGCATGCGAGCACACCGACAGCATCTCCTCGACTGCACCCTTGGTGACCATCTGGGTTTTGCCGCTTCGATCGCGCACCACGGTGGTAAGGCGACGGCGCGTAAAGTCAAACGGCACCTCGTCGACCTTCACATAGGCCTCGGAAAGGTCGGTGAGACTCGGGTCGTTTTGCTCCTCTTCCTCGGTGCATTTGATGATCGCCAGATCCATCAGATTCTTGTAGCCCGTCTGGAAATAGCTGTTGAGGTAGGCATGGCGCAGAACGCGCGAATCCTCCTGGCCATCGATGTTCCAGTGATACTCCAGCACCACCTGGTCCTGCGTCAGCGTGCCAGTCTTGTCCGTGCACAGCACGTCCATCGCGCCAAAGTTTTGAATCGAGTTGAGGTTCTTAACGATGGTCTGCTTTTTGCTCATAGCCACGGCGCCCTTGGCAAGGCACGTGGTAACGATCATGGGCAGCATCTCGGGTGTCAGGCCCACGGCGATGCTGATGGCAAACAGGCCAGCATTAAGCCAATCGCCCTTGGTGACGCCGTTAATCATAAAGACAAACGGAACCATCACCATCATAAAGCGGATGAGCACCCACGAGACGCTATTGACGCCTTTGGAAAAGCTCGTCTCTACGGCATCCTCGGACAGGCTCGATGCCATAGAGCCAAACAAGGTCTGCTCGCCCACGCTAAAGGCGAGCGCCGTCGCGCTGCCCGAGATCACACTGCTGCCCATGAGGGCGATGTTCTCGAACGACGTTGCCGAATCGGACTCGGTGCACGTCGCGGGAACCTTCTCGACCGGCTCGCTCTC
>USDE01000268.1 GCA_900553345.1 uncultured Collinsella sp. | reverse complement strand
CCGTGCTTGAGTATGGCGACAACCTGACGCTCGGTTCGTTCCATCATGCCCGTCTTGACGATACCTGTGGACTCACAGCCCCGTGCCTGCTCGATGTTGCTATCATCGGAGTCGATGATTCCGGCTTGGTCCATGCACGCAGGGAGGTTCATGGAAGCCTCGAAGATTAGACTTACCGTTCCCGAGGGAATTGATCCCTCGCGCGTTTTGGGTGCCGGCGACGGCGTTCTTCGTGCGCTGGAGAGCTTGGTTCGCGCCCACGTGGTCGCCCGTGGCGACAGCATCGCCGTGAGCGGTGACCCGGACGAGGTCGAGCTCGTGGCGCGCTTTTTCGAGCATGCTTTTCGTGAGGCGGCCGCCGGACGCACGCTGTCTGCCGACGATGTCTCTCGTTGCTTGGCCATCTTGCGCGACGGTGAGCACGAGGCTACGTCGCTTCGCGATGATGTGCTGCTTTCGTATCGCGGTCGTGTCATTCGCCCCAAGACGCTCGGCCAAAAGCGCTATGTGGATGCCATCCGCTCGCATACCATCACGTTTGGCCTGGGTCCTGCCGGTACCGGTAAGACCTATCTGGCCATGGCGCTCGCCGTTGCCGCGCTCAAGCGTCATGAGGTGGGTCGTCTGATCTTGACGCGTCCGGTTGTCGAGGCGGGGGAGAACCTGGGCTTTTTGCCCGGTACCCTCGAGGAAAAGATCGATCCCTATATGCGTCCGCTCTACGATGCTCTTTTTGACATGATGGATCGCGAGCGCACCGATGAGCTTATGGAGCGCGGCGTGATCGAGATCGCCCCGCTTGCCTACATGCGCGGCCGTACGCTGAGCGATGCCTTCGTGGTGCTTGACGAGGCGCAAAATACCACGCCCGAGCAGATGAAGATGTTCCTGACGCGCCTGGGCTTTAACTCCAAGTTTGTGATTACCGGCGACCTGAGCCAACGTGACCTGGTGGGTCGTCGCGGCGGTCTTGCCGACGTTGAACGGATTTTAGGTCGTGTCGACGATGTCGCATTTTCTCACCTCGAGCGTGCCGACGTGGTGCGTCATGCCTTGGTGGGGCGTATCGTCGAGGCGTACGATACTTATGATGATGTGCGCGAGCAGCGCCCGCGCGACCGAAAGGAGTCCCGTTGAGTGTATTGATCAGCAACGATGCCGAGCTCGATACGCTGCTCGACGCGCAGGAGGTAGAACACATCTGCGAGGTCGTGCTTGCCGCCGAAGGCGTTGAGCGTGAAGTCGAGATTTCCCTTTCGTATGTCGATGAGGACGAGATGCACGAGCTCAACCACGAGTGGCGCGGTATCGACCGCACCACCGATGTCCTCTCGTTTGAATGCGACTCGGCCTTTGACGAGGATATTCCCGCCGACGAGACGCTTGAGCTTGGCGATATCATCCTGGCCCCGCAAGTCATTGCCCGTCAGGCCCCCGGCTTTGGCAATGCCCCTGCCGACGAGTGCCGCCTGATGCTCGTGCATGGCATGCTGCACCTGCTGGGGTATGACCATATCGAGGACGACGAGGCCGAGGTCATGGAGGCCCGCGAGGACGCCTGGCGCTCGAGCGCGGCGAGGACCCCAAGCTGGTCCACGTCGGCCCCATCACCAACCACGCCCACGACTAGGAGCCGTCTATGATTCCCGGATCGAACAAGGACCATCCGTCCTTCTTAAAGTCGTTCTCCTACGCCATGGAGGGCTTCGTCACCGCCGTCAAGACCGAGCGCAATATTAAGGTCATGCTCGTTGCGGGCGTGTGCACCGTCATTGCCGGCTGCATCGTGGGGCTCGACATTGCCGAGTGGGCCACGATTATCATCTGTTGTGGCCTGGTGATTCACGGCGAGCTATGCAACACCGCCATGGAGGCGATTGTCGATCTGGCGACCCAGGAGCTCCATCCGCTGGCAAAGCGCGCGAAGGATATCGCCGCCGCCTCCGTATACGTTCTTTCCATTACCGCCGCGATTGTGGGCTTGCTGGTATTTGCCCACGCGCTCGGCTTTATTTAGAAAGGGATTTTCATGTCCGACAATATGCAGCCTATCGAAGAAATTTTGGACGACGAGTCCCTGGATGCGGTGGATGCCGAAGCGAACGATGCCTATGAGGATGTCGAGGAGTTCGATCCGTTTGAGGGCATGAGCGACGAGGAGCTCGACGCCCTGTGCGACGAGGACGATAGCCTCGCGGGCTTTGGCGACGTTGAGCCCGGTTTCCGCAGCGGCTTCGTGGCCCTGGTCGGCCGCCCCAACGCCGGCAAGTCCACACTGCTCAATGCCTGCTATGGCAAAAAGGTCGCCATCACCTCGCCAGTGGCCCAGACGACCCGCCGCCGCATGCGCGCCGTCGTCAACCGTCCCGGCTACCAGCTGGTCTTTGTCGATACCCCGGGTATCCATAAGCCCAAGGACGGCCTGGGGTCCGAGCTCAACAAGAGCGCGCTGTTCGAGTTGAACGATGTCGACGTCGTCGCGTTTTTGATTGATGCCACCAAGCCGATCGGCAGGGGAGACGCCTGGGTTGCCGAGTGCGTCAAGAACGCTCGTTCCAAGAAGGTCCTGGTGCTCACCAAGGCCGATGAGGCTGATCCCGCACAGGTCATGGAGCAGCTAAAGGCCGCCCACGAGCTCATGGAATATGACGACGAGATCGTGACGTCGTCGGTCAAGAACTTCAACGTCGATGCCTTTATCGAGACCGTTGCGC
>USDE01000267.1 GCA_900553345.1 uncultured Collinsella sp. | reverse complement strand
CAGCCGCCGTCCAAGATGCCGTCCTCGAGGGTGACGACAACGTGATGCTCGGCGGCAAGACTGTCGAGGAACGCGCGGTCGAGCTCGGTTGCAAAGCGCGGGTTGACGAGCGTGGCCTCGATGCCGTACTCGGCAGTCAGACGGTTTGCCACGCGCTCGCCCAGCTCAAAGAAATCGCCAAGCGCGAGCACGGCAACGTCGCGGCCCTGACGCACGACGTCGTAGCGCGCGACGCCGTAATCGGTGCCCTCGGCGGGCGCCAGATCGGGGCGGCTTACCAGGCCGATGCCCGGTACGCGGATCGCCACGGGATGCTCGCGGTGGTCGAGCGACCAGCTCAGCATGGATAGGTATTCCTCCATGCAGGCCGGTGCCAGGTAGCGCATGTTGGGAAGTCCGCCCAGCATGGAAATATCAAAGAACGAGAGGTGCGTCTCGGACGTGGTGCCAAAGATTGACGCACCAAACACCAAGATGGTTGCGGGGGCGTCGTTGAGGCACAGGTCGTGCCACAGTTCGTCATAGGCGCGCTGCAAAAACGTGCCGTACGCGCCAAAGACCGGCTTGGCGCCGGCGCTGGCGAGCGCGGTGGCAAAGGTGACGGCGTGCTCTTCGGCAATACCCACGTCGACAAACTGCTTGCCTGTCGCGGCGCGAAGCTCGGGCGTGAAGCCCATGATATAGGGCGTGGCAGCCGTGATAGCGACAATCTGCGGGTCGTTCGCGATAGCGTCGTTGAGTGCCTCGCTCGTAATATCGGCATAGGTGCGCGGTGCGGGCTCGCTCGGGTGGCCCGGGCAAAGTTTGGCGGTCGAGACGTGCAGCACGATGGGGTGATCGATATCGCTCAGCTCCTGCAGCGTATCGACCAGCGCTTGGACATCGTTGCCGGCGGCCAGGTAGCGATAGTCGAGCCCCAGCGCGCGGAAAACGTTGCGCTCACAGGTGCCGTTGCTGGCGCGCAGCTCGGCCAGATTGCGATACAGGCCACCGTGGTTTTCGGCGATGGACTGGTCGTTATCGTTGACGATGATGATCAGGTTGCTGTCGAGCTCGGCGGCATTGTTAAAGCCCTCAAACGCCAAGCCGCCCGAAAGCGAGCCGTCGCCAATAACGGTAATGACGTTATACGTGTCACCCGCCAGGTCGCGCGCGTGGGCAAGGCCGCAGCCCAAACTCACCGAGGTCGAGGTGTGCCCCATGGCAAACAGGTCATGCTCGGACTCGTCGGGATTGGCAAAGCCGGAGGCCTCGCCATAACGCTCCGGATCGATATAGGTGTACGCGCGCCCGGTCAGCGCCTTGTGGGCGTAGGTCTGGTGCGACACGTCAAAGACAATCTTGTCGGTGGGGGAGTTAAACACGCGATGGAGCGCGACCGTGAGCTCAACGACGCCCAGGTTGGGGGCAACGTGTCCGCCGACGGCGGCGGAGCTTTCGAGGATGGCGTGGCGAATCTCGTCGCAGAGCTGCGGGAGCTCGGCGCGATTAAGAGCCTTGACGTCCTCGGGCGTTGTCGTTTGCGTAAGCAGCATCGTTGTGGGTTACTCCATGCGAATCGAGCGCCGGCGCTCCCTCGGCCGGCACAATTGCACAAAACAGTCTCGCACATTTTGGCGTTTGATATGTGACGGCGGCGCGGTAATTCGCCAACTGGCGGGGCAAAACGTTTTGTCCGATGCCATACTGATAAATTCGATGATGATTTTATTCAATGCGTGCAGGCTGTGGCTTGCCGCCGAGAGCCGCTGGAGGGAGGCCGCATGTCCGATGCCATTCGTGCCGAGAAAATCGCGCACGAGGTCGACTATGCCGCCCGTCAGCTGGCCCAGGCGGGCCGCTTGGACTTGACGCGCGAGTTTATCCAGCATGGCGACGTGACGGTCTATGCACATGTGACTTCGGTAGCGCGGGCGAGCCTGTCCTTTGCCGAGCGCTTGGGCCGTGCTGGCATTTCGGTCGACCGTGCCTCGCTGCTGCGCGGGGCCCTGCTGCACGATTACTTTCTCTATGACTGGCACGATCCCGATCCGAGCCATCGACTGCACGGATTTCGGCATCCATTTTTTGCCCTGGCGCGTGCCGAGGAAGATTTTGAGCTGACGTCGCGCGAGCGGAATATTATCGTGCGGCATATGTTTCCGCTGGTGCCAGTGCCGCCGACGTGTCGTGAGGCATGGATTGTGTGCCTGGCTGATAAGTGGTGCGCGCTGCGCGAGACGGTCGCCGGCCGTCTGCCACGCAAGGACGAGACGGACGATAGCGTGAGCAAAGAATCGAGCGAAAAGAGGAGAGGGTAGACGGTGGAAACCGCGATCGATATGGCGTTTGGCGGCGCGACGCTTGCCGCCTGTCCACTCTCGGCACTGGTGCTCTCCTTTGCCTTTTACGGGTTTTGCGGCTGGGCATGGGAGTCGACAGTATGCGCCATGCTCAACCAAAGACGCTTCGCCAACAGCGGATTTTTGCTGGGGCCGTGTTGTCCTATCTATGGTGTGGGCGGCATAGCCTGCTGGCTTTTGCTGCGCGGGATTCCGGATGCCTCGAGCCAGTTTGTCGCCGCGGCGCTTGTGTGCAGCGTAATCGAGTACAGTGTGGGCCTTCTATTGGAAAAGACAACGGGTGCACGTTTTTGGGATTACTCACACCTGCCGTTTAACTTGCACGGACGCATCTGTCTGTACTGGGCCTGCGCGTTTGGCTTGGGTGCGTTGTGTATTTGCCGCGTGGTTGAGCCGGCGGTGTTG
>USDE01000266.1 GCA_900553345.1 uncultured Collinsella sp. | reverse complement strand
GCTTGCGGTTGGAGCCGCGAGCGGGCTGCTTTACGACCTCGGCGATAGCCTCGGCCTTGGTGAGCTGTTCCTCGGGCTTGGGGTCCAAGATTTGCTCGACCTTATTGCCCACAGCGCGCGGGGCGACCTTGCCCGCGCCAACGGCTGCAAAAAGGTCCTCGAGCTGCTTGAAGTTAAACTGCTCCGCCACGGCGTTGAGCGCACGCGTGGATCGTGGCGTAGAGATGCCATACCCGCGCTTACGCAGGTCCTTGGCCAGTATATCGCGGCCGGCGGCAGCGTCGTCATCCTTGGTCGCGGCGGCGAAATAACGGCGAATCTTTGACTTGGCCGAAGGTGTCTTGACGATCTTGAGCCAATCGCGCGACGGCTTAGAGCTCTTGTTAGTCAGAATCTCGACACGGTCACCCGTCTTGATCTCGTGCGTGAGCGGCGCCACCGCACCGTTGATTTTGGCGCCGACACAGTGGTTACCGACCTCGGTATGAACGGCGTAGGCAAAGTCGAGCGGTGTAGAGCCGGCACGAAGCGCCATGACCTCGCCCTTGGGCGTAAAGACAAAAATTTCCTGGTCGAACAAGTCGACCTTCAGCGAATGCAGGTATTCCTTGGCATCGGTGATCTCGTCAGACGCCGCCCAGTCGAGTGAGTGCTTGAGCCAGTTGATCTGGTCGTCCAGACGCTGCGCATCGTTAGTCTTGGAGGCAGACGATCCGCCCGACTTCTTATACAGCCAGTGGGCAGCGATGCCATACTCGGCCTGCTCGTGCATTTCGTAGGTTCGAATCTGAATCTCGAGCGGACGGGCCGTGGGGCCGATAACCGTCGTGTGAAGCGATTGGTAGTTATTGACCTTGGGCATGGCGATATAGTCTTTAAAACGACCGGGCATGGGATGCCACAGGGTATGCACGGCACCAAGCGTGGAATAGCAATCGCGCACCGAATGAGTGATGACGCGCAGCGCCACCAGGTCGTAAATCTCGGAGAACTCCTTGCCCTTGCGCTTCATCTTTTGATAGATGGACCAATAGTGCTTGGAACGACCGTTGATCTGAAAGCCCTCAAGACCAATGCGATTGAGCTCATCGGTGAGCGTCTTGATGGTCTCGGCCAGATAACGCTCGCGAACCTCGCGCGACTCGGATACCATGCGCGCGATGCGCTGGTAGGCATCGGGCTCCAAGTAGAAAAAGGACAGGTCCTCGAGCTCCCACTTGATTGAACTCATGCCCAGGCGGTCGGCCAAAGGCGCGTACACGTCCATGGTCTCGCGTGCCTTAAACAGGCGGCGGTCCTCGCGCAGAGCGGCAAGCGTGCGCATGTTATGCAGGCGGTCGGCGAGCTTGACGATGATGACGCGGATGTCCTTGGACATGGCGAGGAACATCTTGCGCAGCGTAAGCGCCTGCTTCTCGTCCATGCTGTCGACTTCAATGTTGGTGAGCTTGGTCACGCCGTCGACGAGCCCTGCCACGGTTTCGCCAAACAGACCCGAAACATCGGCAAGCGAGGTCTCGGTGTCCTCGACGGTATCGTGCAGCAACGCGGCGCACACCACATCGCAGTCCATCTTGAGGTCAGCCAGAATGATAGCTACCTCGACGGGATGGTTAATGTACATCTCACCCGAGCGCCGCTTTTGGTTGCAGTGCTTCTCGGCAGCAAAGCAGTAGGCCTGCTCCACATTGGAGAAGTCGTCCTCGTTCATATATTTGAGGCACAGACGCTCCAGCTTGTCGTAGCTGTCCGCCATAATCTCGGGCGGCAGCTCATCGGCATGCTTATAGTGCTCCATCTCCGAAAACGGCTGGAGGGTGGAATCATGGGCGGTACGGGCTGCGGCGTCCATCGAGGTCCCCTTCCCCTAGGCCCGCGGTACGATCGGGCGGTTAACTTTGGCTAGCATATCAGAAGCGCACGAATCGAGTGCCCAGCTCCGAAAAGCCGTGAACTCCATGCGCGAGCGCAAGCCCTCCAAATAGCGAATTGACCTGCTTAATTGCACGCGACCGGGGTTTTCCGCCATCGCGATGCGACGCGTATCGTCAAACCCCGAAACGCGGCAGAAACCGAGTTCTTCGAAGATTCCCAGGCCGCTTTCCACCGAGCGCTCGTCGACCGGCGTGCGGGCATCGATGGCAAGACACATCTGCGCAATGTCGATATCGCTTGCGCAGAATGAATCGTCCCCCGTCTTGCCACGGTTGGAGCGCCACATGGTCTGCAGCGCTCGATAGAGAGTGACAAGCTCATCGCGCTCGGGCGCGTAACAATCGAGCAGGCGCTCATTAATACGAGCGTCACGCGACGAATAGAGCAGGTGAATCACGGCGGGCTGTCCATCGCGGCCGGCACGGCCACTCATCTGGTTAAACTCAATCGCACCAAACGGCATGTGGTAGAGCACGACATGACGGATATCGGGCAGGTTGACGCCCTCACCGAAGGCAGAGGTCGAAACGATGCAACTGAGGCTTCCGTCGCGAAACGCTTCCTCGACACGGCGGCGATCGGAGCGCGCAAGCCCGGCGTTATAGAACGCAATATGGGTCGCGCAGTCGGGCACGCGTTTGCGCAACGTCTTGGCAAGCGCCACGGACTGGTCGCGCGAGTTGACGTAGATGACGGTCTTCTCCCCCGTCGCCACGATTGACACCAGGCGATTTTCGCGGCTCGCAAGGTCACGGTCGTCCTCGAGTTGCAGGTTCTCGCGAACGGTCTCGTCGACCACCGTCCTGGTAATCGGC
>USDE01000265.1 GCA_900553345.1 uncultured Collinsella sp. | reverse complement strand
TACAGGGCGTCCCGTTCATCTCGCGCCAGAGGCGGTCGCCAACGACAGTCATGTTCCTGCGCACCCACTCGCGCGGCAGCACGGAGAAATCGTAGGCCGTGCGGACACCCATCGCCGTCAGGCGCTTCTCATGCCGCCGACCGATGCCCCACACATCGCCTATCGGGAGTTTTTTCAACGCCTCCACACGCTTCTCCTCCGTATCGATGATATAGAGCCCCCGCCGGGCGTCGTCCGTCTTGGCGAGCTTGTTGGCGGCCTTGGAGGCATCGCTCCAACGCTTGTTGGCGGCGCGCAGGTAGTCGTCGCACACGGCGAGCGCGCGGTGCGTCTCGAACTTGTACATGGCCTGTTCAAAGGCAAGGGCGGCCTGCTCGGCAGCCTCGACCACGGCGGCAGAGGCTGCGCCGGCCGGAATGCAACCGTTGCGGTACGGGCTCTCGTTGCCCTCCTTGACGGCGACGCCGTAGAAGCAGCTGCGGGCCAGGCGGTTGAACACGCCGGTCAAAAGGGCGCTCTCCTTAAGGGCCGGATCGATGACGCGCTTGTCGTCGCAGGCGCGCACCTCGTTGCCGTCCTTGTCCTTGCCGGTCACACGCGTGTCATATGCCTTGGGGCTAAAGCTCACCGGCTTCTCGGACAGGCCGAGCGACAGCCAATGCGCGCGCATCTGCTCGCAGGTGTAGTGGTTGAGCAGGTCGTCTGCCGGCGGGGGAGGCGTCTGCGAGGACGAGCTGGCCTTTTTGCCCATGTAGAGCAGGTGGTAGCAAGCGCTGACGGTGCTCTGCGTAAGGTCCCAGCCCAGGGCCTCCCACATGGCGGTCTGCGCGATGCAGTAGAAGTAGATGTTGTCCTGACCGATGAACTGGTAGATCTGCGCGTCGTCCGAGCACCACCAGTCGCGCCAGTCGAGTGAGCTGTGCTGATAGGTGGGCGCGGGGACCTGCGTGGAATCGGCGTCGGCCTCGCCCATGAGGGCGGCGTCCTGGGCGGCGACACCCTCAGTTACGCCGGCGGCCTTGGCATCGCGTGCGAGCACGGTGCGCGTATAGCTGATGGGCGCCCACAGGCTCTCGGGCCAGCACCAGCAGGTGACGTCGTTCACGCCGTCGACCTCGGGCACCGGAACGCCCCAGTCGATGTTACCGGTGATGCGGAAGGGCACGAGCGCCTTGCCGCTGCGGAAGCGCACACCGCCGTTGGCGAGCACCGCGTGGGCGTCGTCGCGCTCCTTCCAGCTGGGGAAGGTGACGGTAAAGCTGCTCTTGTTGCCCTCGGGTTCCAGCACGGTGTGCTCGGGGAGCTGGTCCTCGACGGCGTCGAAGGCCTCGCGGAACTTGTTCTGAATGTAGAGCTGAGCCGGCAGCAGCCACTCTTCCATGGTCTTGGAGACCACGGAGCGAACCTGCGGGTTCTGGGCGAGCTTGGCGGTGTAGGCCTTCATAAAGTCGAGGTAGGCCGGCAGGTCAAAGTAGAGGTTGTCGACCGGGCGCAGCTCGGGTACCTCGCCAGTGAGCTGGCTCTTGGGCGCGATGAGCTCCTCGGGCTCAAACTGGTGACCCAGGTCGCACTCGTCGGCGTAGGCCTTCTCGGACTTGCAGCCCTGGATGGGGCAGCGACCGATCACCTGGCGGCCGTTGAGGAACGTACCGGCCTTGGCATCGTAGAACTGCAGCGTGGAGCGCTTGGAGATGGTGCCCTGCTCGTGCAGGCGCTTGATAATCTCGGCGGTAACCTCGTTGTGAATCTGCGCAGCCGGCTCAAGGCCCGAGCCGCCGTAGATATCACAGCTGATGTTGTAGTTGTTGAGGGTCGCGGCCTGGCGGGAGTGATTGGACTCGACATACTCGCCGATGGACTTGTCGTAGCCTTCGTTCTCCTTGAGCTTGCGGTAGCTCTCCATGATGGGCGAGCCGTAGCAGTCGGTGCCCGAGGTGAAGATGACGTTCTCGCGGCCCAGACGGTCGCGCAGGAAGCGGGCGAAGAAGTCGGCCGGGACAAAGACACCGCCAACGTGGCCAAAGTGAAGGCCCTTGTTGCCGTAGGGCTCGCCGGCGGTAACGATGGCGCGGCGAGGCCAGCTGGGACGGTCGTTCATGGAGTATTTGGATGCCATGGGACTCCTTCGCATATGGTGAGAGCGCAGCCGGGCGAAAGGCCTGGCGACGCGGTGGTCAATTCGTGCATATCGTTCGACATTATCGCACATGCGGACGGGTACGTGGCAGGGGCGCTATCCTAAGATGCTATGAATGAGATTTCCAACATACATGCGTTTGAGGACGAGGATTTTCTGCACGCCTGCTTTGTGTGGGGGATGGCGGTGCTTGGCGCATTTGCCGTGTGCCTGGTGCCGGTGTTTATGCTGCTGGGCGGGTCTGCGGATCTGGATGCGGCTGACGCGGGTGGCTGGACGGTTGTCTTGGGTTGGATAGTCGGCTTGGCTGCGGTTTCGGCGGCGTCATTTGCCGTGCACGAGCTGGTGCACGGTGTGTTTTTTAAGCTGCTGGCGCCTGCGGGCGTGCGGGTGACCTTCGGGGCGAATCGCGAAACCTGCATGATTTACGCCTGCGCCGAGGGCGTGGTGTATTCGCGTGTGAGGTACATGGTCATTTGCCTAGCGCCGACGGTTGCCTTGACGGTGGCGTTTGCCCTGGGGTTTGCGTTCTCGGGCTATCCGCTGCTGTGCTACTTGGCGGCTGGTCTGCACTTGTCGGGCTGTGTGGGCGATTGGTATTACGTGCGGACCATCCTGCGCGACCGTCGCATTGTC